>NZ_JAUBVJ010000001.1:0-34985 GCF_036702785.1 Microcoleus sp. AR_TQ3_B6
GAAGAAGGAAGAAGGAAGAAGGAAGAAGGAAGAAGGAAGAAGGAAGAAGGAAGAAGGAAGAAGGAAGAAGGAAGAAGACCCAAGTGGGAAGTGGGAAGAGGGAAGGCCCAAGTGGGAAGCCAGAAGGGGAAGTGGGAAGAGGGAAGGCCCAAGTGGGAAGCCAGAAGGGGAGGAGGGAAGAGGGAAGGCCCAGCAGGAGAGAGGGAAGAGGAGAAAAAGAAGAGGCAAGGAAAAGTTTTTCTTGCCTCTTCCGATATTCATTAGTCATTGTTAATCATAATAGATGATGAATCAGGGACAGGCAAATTAAGGATTAAGAAAAATGCTTGCTAGGGTGTGGAGTGCATCGATCGTTGGAATTGACGCGGTAAAGGTTGGTGTTGAGGCTGATGTGTCGGGGGGGCTACCGAAAATTGTGGTTGTGGGATTGCCAGATTCTGCGGTGCAAGAAGCTAAGGAAAGGGTTAGGGCTACGCTGAAAAATTCGGGATATGCTTTTCCGATGCGGAGTATTGTGATTAATTTGACTCCGGCGGATTTGCGGAAGGAGGGGCCGAGTTTTGATTTGCCGATCGCCATTGGCATTTTAGCAGCATCGGAGCAAGTCAGCGGTGAACTTTTGGGAGATTATTTGTTTTTAGGGGAACTTTCTTTAGATGGAAGTTTGCGGGCTGTGGCTGGGGTTTTGCCGATCGCGGCTGCTGCTCAAAAAATGGGTATTTCGGGGTTGGTTGTACCGGCTGCTAACGCGCAGGAAGCGGCTTTGGTGCACGGAATATCTGTTTATGGTTTTGAGAATATTTTTGCTGTTACTGATTTTTTGAACAATCCTGAAGTTTATTCGCCTGTAGAAGTAAACGGTAGAGAAGAGTTGGCAAAAACGCGGTTTTCGGGTTTAGATTTAAAGGATGTAAAGGGGCAAATTCACGCGCGGCGGGCTTTGGAAATTGCGGCGGCGGGGGGACACAATTTAATTTTTGTGGGGCCGCCAGGGAGCGGTAAGACTATGTTGGCGAGGCGTTTGCCGGGTATTTTGCCGCCGCTGACTTTTGATGAAGCTTTGGATGTGACTCAAATTCATTCGGTGGCTGGGTTGTTGAAGGATAAGGGAAGCTTGGTGGGCGATCGGCCTTTTCGCAGTCCTCACCATTCGGCATCGGGGCCTTCTTTGGTAGGTGGCGGCAGTTTTCCGCGTCCGGGTGAAATTTCTTTAGCACATAGGGGCATACTTTTTCTGGATGAATTAACTGAGTTTAAAAGAGATGTTTTGGAGTTTTTGCGGCAACCGCTGGAAGATGGTTATGTGACGATTTCTCGAACTAGACAATCGGTGATGTTTCCGGCGCAATTCACTTTAGTTGCAAGTACGAATCCTTGCGCTTGCGGTTATTACGGCGATTCGATCCAACCCTGTACTTGTTCGCCGCAAAAGAGGGAGCAATATTGGGCAAAACTTTCGGGGCCTTTGATGGATCGGATTGATTTGCAAGTGGCTGTTAATCGTTTGAAACCCGAGGAAATTACGCGACAGCCGACTGGGGAGGAGTCGGAACCGGTGCGGGTGAGGGTGCAGCGGGCGCGAGAGCTCGCTACTCGCCGTTTTCAGTCGGAATCTAGTTTGCGGTGTAATGCGGAGATGCAAAGCAGTCACATTAACAAATGGTGTCAGTTGGATGAGGCTTCTCGGAATTTATTGGAGATGGCGATTCGGAAGTTGGGGCTGTCGGCGAGGGCTAGCGATCGCATTTTGAAGGTTGCTAGAACTATTGCTGATTTGTCGGGGGATGAAAGCTTGAAAACGAATCATGTGGCGGAGGCGGTTCAGTATCGGACGATCGATCGGATGCAGTAGAAAATACGACTTAATCTAGTAATCAGTTAGAATCTACTGTATTAATAGAGTCCCTGCGTAATTTCTGTTCGTATAACAGAACATTACTGGCAAATTTTGGTGTGCCTGCTTTTTCACTCAAAAAAATCATTAATTCAGCAAAATTCTTGGGGGGATTTTTGTATTTTTGAGACTGTTGCTGTAATAACTCAAGTATTGAGTCCGGGTAGTCGTCAAATAGATCGCTCAGAAACTCATCTGGCGACTGTGCTTTAATGTTCCAAGGAGCTAGATCGTTTTCTCTGAAATCCTTGATATTATTGGTAACGATGACATCAGCCTGAGCCGTAACTGCTGCGGCAAGAACATGACGGTCTTTAGGGTCATTTGTCATTGCTTCCTCTAGTCCGACAGGTACTTCAACCATTGCTTCAGGAAAAGCTAATTTGATTGTCTCTTCAAGATTCTCTGCTTTCTTGTGCGAAAGTTTTCCTCCACTGATAAGGTTTCCTATTGCCTCATCTAAGATTTTCTGAGACCAATATGGTAAATATAAACCTTCGTCAGCACTGGAAAGCAGAGTATCCCGCAAATACATCGGGTACAGGACACAAGCATCAAGTACCGCACTAAGTTTAGTCATATTAGAGATAAAATTAGTCCTATTCCTCGTACAAGCCAGCTTCCTCAGTCATCTCGATTAGCTGATCCAAGAGTTTGCGGCGTTTGACTTTCCGCTGTTCCTTATAAACCATTAAGTCTTGGAAAAGTATGCGACGATGCGAACCAACCTTGATATAGGGAATTTCTCCGTTTTCCAGTAATTTGACTAGAAATGGTCGCGATACATTCAGGATATCCGCAGCTTGCTGTGTTGTCAGTTCCCGATTGTGAGGCACTATGGAGATAACCTGACCTGATGCCATTGCGCGCACAACTTGACCGAGTAAACTGTAAACTGATTCGGGAATAACAATTTCTTCTCCGTTACTTGCCACTAATCTTAGTTGTGAAGATTCGAGGCTGAGAATCGGCTCTAATTGCGCTATTGCTTCGGTTTCTTGTTCTGGAATCAAAACTGACTCTGACGACTCTTTTTGCTTCAACATACCAAGTCTCTCTTTTGATGTGTTTTTGTCTGATTTATGCAGTCCTGGACGCACTCCGACTCCTCGAAACCGGGTTTTTTCCCGAATCTGCGGGCTGCAACGATGTATTTTCGTGAAATACCGGGTTTCTGGCTACCCGCGTGTAAGTCTCCGGCACATACTCGGTTGTTTTTTTCACGATAACACTTTTGGCCCCTTTAACCCTCTTTAACCCCTTTGGCCCCGATCGCCCTTTTAACCCCTTATAACCTACTTTTACCCGATCGCCCGAAATTCCCCATCCCGACTCAAGACGGATGCCTCACAGATGTACAATAGGACGATCGCACTCCCCGACTCCAAGCGCGATCGAGCCCTACACCATCCCCCAAGTGGGCAACATCAGATAGAACGCAGTAAAAAAATATAAAATGGAAGCAATACAACTGTCTTTGTTCTCAAACGAAAAAGAATTAATTCCTGCCAAAAAGCAGAAGAAAGCAAAATTAGGGCGTTACGAACGCATCCAACGCGAACTAGAAGCAAATGACTGCGACCCCTACAAGATATTCCTTGATGTTGAATCTCAGTCACTGCCAAAATCCGACTATACATTTGTCGATCTTTTTTGCGGTGCGGGCGGCATGACCCAAGGTTTATTGCAAGCAGGTTTTCGACCAGTAGCAAGCGTTGAAATTAATCCCATCGCCTCGGCAACTCATACAAAAAACTTTCCCGATTGCCATCACTTGTGCGACGATATAAAAAACTTAAATCCCCAAAAGTTGCTCGCTGAAATTGGTTCGCCAGAAGTTCATGTTGTTGTAGGCGGGCCGCCGTGTCAAGGCTTCTCAGTTGCAGGAAAACGCGACCCCAACGACCCTCGAAATCGCTTATTTAGAGAGTTTGTCCGCGTTGTCTCTGAAATACGTCCTTGGTATGTTGTCATGGAAAATGTACCCGGAATATTGACTATACAAAAAGGAGCTGTTAAGCAAGCCATTTGCGAGGCTTTTCAGGAAATTGGCTATCCCCATATGTCCGTTGCTGTTCTGGAATCCGCAACCTATGGAGTCCCGCAAATCCGGCCGCGAGCCATTTTTATTGCCAATAGATTTGGGATGCAAAATCCCTATCCCAAGCCGCAATTGTTGCCGGAACAATACAAAGCGATTGAGTCAGCAATTGATGATTTACCCGAGTATACTCCCATACCGGAAATTAACCACGAATGGACTCGTCATTCTGTTCAGTACATGGAAAGACTTGCTAAAGTTCCACCAGGCGGTTCTTTGTATGAAAGCTACGCCGATGCTTTCAAGCGACAGTATCCGGGAAAACCGAGCATGACTGTTAAAGAAAATCACGGTGGCACTCATATTCATCCTTATCTCAATCGCGTTATTTCAGCTCGCGAAATGGCTAGATTGCAAACTTTCCCGGATTCATTTATTTTTGAAGGTTCAATGAAAAAGGCAATGTGGCAAATTGGAAATGCCGTGCCGCCGCGATTAGCAGAGTGTATCGGTTTTGCACTTATTCCATACTTGACTGATATTGCGCTTAACAAGCCTAGCTTAGTTACTGTTAAACCTCCCGAATAGATTCAGCTAGTTTTTGATTGAGAGCATTTCGCCAAGTTTCAAAATCATACCAGCCGCATCCTGTGCAGCCTTCCTCAGCTTCAGCGCCGCGCTGATGTATGGAAGGCCAGTCTTCGCCTCTTTCATACCAAAACTTGATTCCGAAAGGTGTGCCTCTTTTCCCTGTTTTGATGCAGCGTTCGCAACTTCGAGATTTTAGAAGATTGTGATTGCCTGAAGCATCTTTTTTGAGCAACTGAAACTTTGCCTTGATTTCAGATTCGCTCATAGATGCCAGGTGGGGTGGCTCATTATCTCCCCAACGCTCCATTGGGAATCTATGGTCAATTACTAGCTCATGAGCTGCTCGTTTTCTCTGTTCGATTACATCTGTATAAAAGTAAACTTCGAGAATTCTGTTTATCAGAGAAGCGGGTATGTTAGCAGCAGAATTTGCTGATTTAATTTCTCCTGTCCACAAATCGCCCAATCGTGTTGCCTGACAAGTTTGACAGTATCTCTTTTCTGTTACAATAACCAGACCGGGGCGCTTCCTTGTTCCGCGCTGCAATCCCTGAATTCCGCCACCGCCAGCATATTGAGCTGATGCTATCTGTTTGCCTTCGCACTCCCGACAGTGCCATTTTTGGTCTGAGAGGAGATTAAAGACTTTGAATTGAGTTGAGTCTTGTTTTAATTGAGCTTTAATTGTTCCTGCTAAATCTTGATTGCTCACTCTATATTTTCCGCTTCTATTTCTAGATTTTCGAGAAGATTGGAAACTGTGGTGTCCAAGCCGCTAGCTAGACTTGCAATTGCAGTGATGGACGGATTTCTGACTCCGCGTTCGACTCCAGATATATAGGTGCGGTCTAAATTAGCCCGCATTCCCAGCTCCTCTTGCGAAATTCCCAACGCTGTCCTGCGTTGCTTTACGAGATGACCTAAAGCACACAGAATTTTCTGTTTCGATCGACTCATCTGCCAATTCTCAGTCTCTGCGGACGATCGGTCTACGGACGATGTGTCACATATCTCGATCGCCCCATCGCCCCAAATTCCCCATCCCGACTGAAGACGGAGGCCTGGCAGAGGTACAATAGGACGATCGCATTCCCCAACTCCCACCGTGATAGAGCGCTACACCTTGCCCGAAATGGGCAACATCTGGACTGAAACCGCCAAGCTTAAAAGCTGGCTGCAAGTAGAAATCGCTGTGTGCGAAGCTCAAGCCGAACTCGGCTACATCCCCGCCGCCGCAGTCGAAGAAATCAAAGCAAAGGCTAATTTTGACCCCAAACGAGTCCTCGAAATTGAAGCGGAAGTCCGCCACGACATGATCGCCTTCTTGACAAATGTCAACGAATATGTAGGCGATGCCGGCCGCTACATTCACCTCGGCTTAACCAGTTCCGACGTGCTCGATACTGCTTTGGCGCTGCAATTAGTCGCCAGCGTCAATATCTTGTTAGAACGTGTCGAAGAATTGAGTCAAGCTATTCGCTATCAGGCTCAACAGCATCGCAATACCGTCATGGTTGGCCGATCGCACGGAATTCACGCCGAACCCATCACCTTTGGCTTTAAACTAGCAGGATGGCTGGCAGAAGTCTTTCGCAACCGCGCGCGATTGGTGAATTTGCGATCGTCCATAGCAGTCGGCAAAATCTCCGGCGCAGTCGGAACCTATGCTAATATTGACCCGCGAATTGAAGCGATCGCCTGTCAAAACCTGGGACTCGAACCCGATACCGCATCCACTCAAGTCATTTCGCGCGATCGACACGCCGAATACGTCCAAACCTTAGCACTCTTAGCAGCATCGATCGAGCGTTTTGCAGTAGAAATCCGCAACCTGCAACGCACCGACGTTCTCGAAGTCGAAGAATTCTTTTCCAAAGGGCAAAAAGGCTCATCCGCCATGCCCCACAAACGCAACCCGATTCGATCGGAAAGACTCACAGGGATGGCCAGAATCGTCCGCGCCAACGCCGTCGCAGCCTTAGAAAACGTTGCACTTTGGCACGAACGAGACATCTCTCACAGTTCCGTAGAACGGATGATTTTGCCCGACAGTTCTACAGTAACTCACTTCATGTTAGTAGAAACCATAGACTTAGTAAAACACCTGCTAGTCTATCCCGAAAACATGAAGCGCAACATGAACCTTTACGGCGGAGTCATCTTCAGCCAGCGCGTGATGTTAGCCTTAGTAGAAAAAGGCACCAGTCGCGAAGACGCCTACAAAATTGTGCAATCTTGTGCTCACGAAGCTTGGAACAAACCGGGCGGCAATTTCTACAATTTAATTGCTAAGGACGATCGGGTAACAGCTAAGATGACGACCAAAGAGATTGATGATTGTTTCGATCCGCAGTATCAATTGAGGCACTTAGATTTAGTGTATCAGCGCTTGGGAATTTGAGGATAATTAACAATTTAAAATTAGTTCGAGAAGTGATTTATCATTCTCGCGCTTGTCCCACAGTCCGCCGGGGGTTAAAACCCCCGTCTCATAGCTAAAGTCGGTTAAAACCGACTGAAAGACTCATAAAATAAAATTTTTAGAGAAATATTTCAGTCCTCTTCAGAGGACTTTAGCTATGAGACAGGGGTTTCAACCCTTGTCGGTCTGGCGGGCTGGCAGACAAGACGAAAAACGCGAAAATCCCCGAAGATATGAATAGTGAAGACCCATATAAAACCTCAAATTAACAGAGTTATGAAAATTAGTCGATTGACCAGATATCTAATTGTATTCATCCTCGTATTATTATCTACAACCACACTGAATTATACAACATATCTTCGCGCCCAGGAGCCGCCACAAGTGCAAATTACCCAACCAGAAACCAACCCAATACTACCTGACAGTATTTTCATGAGTCAACTTCCCAGTTGGGCGCGACTGGTTGACATCCGCACCGTAAATCGCAACATTCGCCTCGATATCCGATACGCCACTACTAACAATTTCTTGAAACGAAAACTTTACCCTATATCGAAATGCGCCTTGAGAAGTTCTGTTGCTCAAAAGTTAGCGCTAGTTCAAACAGATTTGGAAAAAATTGGATTGGGTTTGAAAGTTTACGATTGCTACAGACCTTTCTCTGTGACAAAGCAAATGTGGGAAGTTATGCCAGATCCGCGCTATGTTGCTAATCCTGCTAGGGGTTCGCGGCACAATCGCGGTGCTGCTATTGATTTGACTTTAGTCGATCGCACCGGCAAAGAATTAGAAATGCCAACACCTTACGATGATTTTACCGAAAAAGCTCACGCAGATTATCAAGGCGGCAGCGCGGAATCTCGGAAAAATCGTCAAGTGCTTAAGGATGCGATGAAAAAACAGGGATTTATCGGCATCAGCACAGAATGGTGGCACTTTGATTCGGAAGATTGGCAGAAGTTTGCGATTCTGGATGTGTCGCTTGGGGCGATTCCTTAATTCTACTATTTATTAAAAGTCGCAGCTCCGGGTAGGCACTGCCCTGTCCCTACACAGATTAGAAAAATTATCGCAATTTTACCGAAAATTCGTATTCGTACCCCCGGAAATTTGAGTCTAATTGTAATGTGTAATTGCCAGTTACTGGCACTTTTCCAGTCCACTCTGTTTCATTGCCTTCATAAGGATTTCCTGCTAAAAGTTCGCCACCGGGAGCTATAATTTGCGGGAAAACATCTTTCCGAGTCCTAACAGTCATAGTTTGACCCTTAGCGGCGCGAATTATGTAAGCATGACTGCCGCCGCCGATAATTCGACCTTTGACGATCGCCTCATCTCCTCCCGGTAGAAAATTAATCTGCTGGTTGACGTTAGAACAACTGCTTTCGGTGCGGTTTTTGGCAATCCAACCCGGCGGATCGGTAATTCGCAACCAACCGTTTTGTTCTTCGGCGACGGAAACAAAGGTATTATTATTAAGTTTTCCTACTATTTTGCTGTCCCTTAGTTCCGGGCTCGATCGCACATTTAGGGGTGGATTCGGATCGCTGACTACAGCCTGCGTGATTTTGCAACCCGAAGTTGGCGGTGTGACAACTACTGGCCCAACTGTTGGCCCAGAGACTTCTGCAACTAGCGAGGGTTGAACTGCTGGGGTTTTGGCTGGTTGAGATTGAGATGGGGGAGATTCTGCAGGCTGGGTTGATCCTTGCAGAGGTTCTGATTGCCCAGATTGGGGGTTGTTGGCCGCCACCGCTGCAATCTGGTTTTTGGTGGATGCCGGCGATTCTGCAAGGGGAGGATTGGATTGTTTCATCGCACCCGACTGTATAGTTGCAACAGCAACTCCCACCGCTGTTGCCACTCCTGCTAAGCCTGTGATGATGATTTGGTTAGAAGTAAATGGCATAATTGACCTCTTTATATTTATACTAATAATTTTTGTTTGGGATTTGGGGCGCTCGCCAGTTAATTTATAGTGGAAATACCTAGTGCGATCGGCTGGGTCAGGATTTTTATATAAAATTTTACCTGGATAATTGCCGCAATAATTTGAGCCAATATATACTGGACGCCTGTACTGATGGTAATCTTGCTCTGGATCAATTTCGCGCAAATCTGGCAAGGTAAGCGTTCAGCGCGAGGTAACTAAAATGTCAAGATTCATTCCTCTGAGATTACAACCGCCCCGCGATCGATTGTTGGAGGAGGTGAAGCAGGAAGTCCAAGCAGGCCTCGCGCAGTCTTTGCACGCTGCTGTGCTGGCTAACCTCACCCAAGACTCGCCGCCAATGGGTGTTAACCGCTGTTGGGATGTGGAAGTGAAAGCCGGCAACCGTCCGAGTTTTCGGCTTCCTCCCAAAGCAAGCGTTGCTAAAGTGTTCGATCGCAGCGGCGGCAAATTGGTAATTTTGGGAGCGACTGGTTCCGGCAAAACTACGACCCTGCTAGAATTAGCTCGGGTGTTAGTTTCTCGCGCCCAAAAAGATGCTAGTTTGCCAGTACCAGTGCTGTTTGAACTCGGATCGTGGAAAGCAGAATCCGGGGCGATCGCAGATTGGTTAATTGCTCAACTTCAGTTCAAATACCGCATCTCTCCTGCTGTCGGCAAAAAATGGCTTGCCGAACAAAAATTGCTGCCTCTCCTCGACGGCTTGGACGAAGTAGAAACCCACCGCCAAAATATCTGCATTCAAGCAATCAATCACTTTGTTGAAAGTGAATTGAAACCCAAACATTTAGTAGCTTGCAGCAGTTTTGAAGTTTACAAAAACTGCGATACTAGATTTCGCCTGCAAGCAGCGGTTTTATTGAAACCTTTAACAGAAACTCAAATTCAAAATTATCTGCTAGAAGCCCGAAGCCGCGAACTTTGGTACAGCATTGAGCGCGAGCCGGAGTTGTTGAAATTGGCAAAAGTTCCCTTGCTTTTGAGCATGATGACTCTGGCTTATGAAGATATTTTAATCGAATCTTGGAAGCGCATAACTTCTGCAGAAGAACAGCGCAAATATCTGTTAACTGCCTATATTCGCCACCAAATGACCCGGGAAGTCAAGCAGTATCCCAGAGGTAAGGAACGGAGGCCAGAACAAATTCGCCACTGGCTGGGATGGCTGGCCAGAAGGATGGAACAGCAAGGACTTCAAGAATTTTACCTCGATCGCATACCGTCTAGCTGGCTGCAAACAGACGAGGAACGGCGCAAGTATCAGTTGGGAGTTAAGCTGGTTGGCGGGCTGATTTGGGTGATTTTGGGATTAATTGCCACCCTAGTCTCCGGGTCGATTTGGGGATTAATTGCCGGTGCTGTTGCTGCGGTAATTAGTGCTTTGTTGCCGGGAATTCCGGGGATTGAAAGGTTTATATTGCACCTCGTGCTGTGGTCGAAGGGCTACATTCCTTGGGATTACAGGCGTTTTCTCGATGCTGCGGGCGATCGCTTGTTGCTGCAAAAAACGGGCGATCGGCGCTATCGATTTATTCACGATTTATTGCAAAAACATTTTTCGGAAATCTAAATGCCGGAACTTTACAAAAACAAATATAATGGATGTAACTGTGAAGGAGATTCCAATATTCGACAAGCAAAAGGAAACTCAATGACTGTAAAATTCATTCTGAGCGAATACGTTGACAAAGCGATGGCTGAGGCTATGTATGACAAACTTGAAGATCGTAGCTTTGTTGGAAAAATTCCTGTTTGCAAGGGAGTCATCGCCTTTGGTTCAACTTTAAAAGAGTGTCAAAATGAGTTGCGCTCAACTTTGGAAGACTGGATTTTGCTAGGGTTGAAATTGCGACATCGAATGCCCGTCATTGACAATATTGATTTAAATCATGAGCCTAGCCTTGAGCCGTTGGACAGCTTGTAAGCGTCGAGAGTTCATCCAGAAATTAATTACAACAGCTAGGCTTTTCGTGTCCTTTTTCTGGAAGTAAGCACCAGTTTAGGATTTACCAGGAGTATCGCTTAACGATTCCCTCTAATGATGAGTATTCTGTCCCTCAGCTACGGATGATGATTCGAGAGGCCGAGGAGATTATAGAAAGGCAAATTACTCTTGAACAATGGAATAGCTTGTAAACTCACACACACTCATCCCAAAAAAGTTTAGGGTATTTTTGCCATTTGAAATAGCTGTGACGCCGTAAATTCTAATCCATCAAAAAGTGGATCTTTTAATATGGTATCTCCCCTATAAGTCTGCGGTGCTGCATCGGGGTAAAAAACTGTAATGCTTCTAGCCTTGCTATCTACTACCCAAACCCGCAATACCTGAGCATCTAAATAATCTCTCGCTTTGGCAGCTAACTGACCGAAAGTTGGTTCGGCTGAAATAATTTCTATGACTAATTCTGGGATTACAGGACAGGCTTCATCTTGATTCCAGTCAGGAGATAAGCGTTCGTAAGAAACATATAAAAGGTCTGGTACTGGTACCCAGTCTCGCCCCAGTCTGGTTAATCTAACCGCCCATTCTACACCAATTTCTCCGCGTTCCTCACCCCACTGTTCGAGGAGTTTTATTAGGCTTCGGGCGAGGCGAGAATGAAATTTTTTAGGTGACATCTTCGGTACTGCTTGCTCGTCAATAAGTTCGTAGGTAATATCGCCTTCTCCTTCGCCAAGAGTGAGAAACTCTTCCAGAGTTAGTTCAGTTTTTGTCTGGAGCATAATATTCCTCTGCTGTGGGCAGGCAAGTTAGTATTATTTTAACTTAAAAATAAATTGACAGAATACAAATGTTATGATAGATGTTGGCAAAATCTCAAGTCTTAACTGTCAAATTTGCGATCGCCTCCTCATCCACACCCCCAAAAGGTTAAGATTCTAATCTGACCCTCCTGCAATCATTGCTTCACCTACTATGGCAGAAACCTTATTGTTCAACGCCCTCCGCGAGGCGTTAGACGAAGAAATGGCCCGCGACTCCGCCGTATTCGTACTCGGCGAAGACGTAGGTCAATACGGCGGTTCCTATAAAGTCACCAAAGACCTCTACAACAAATACGGCGAACTTAGAGTGCTCGACACCCCGATCGCCGAAAATAGCTTTACGGGTATGGCAGTAGGCGCAGCAATGACGGGACTGCGGCCGGTCATCGAAGGCATGAACATGGGCTTTTTGCTGCTGGCCTTCAACCAAATTTCCAACAACGCCGGAATGCTGCGCTACACATCCGGCGGCAACTTCAAAATGCCAATGGTAATTCGCGGGCCAGGCGGCGTGGGCCGGCAACTCGGCGCGGAACACTCCCAGCGCCTAGAAGCATATTTCCAAGCAGTACCGGGTTTGAAAATAGTCGCCTGTTCGACTCCCTACAACGCCAAAGGACTCTTAAAATCAGCCATCCGCGACGATAACCCCGTTCTGTTTTTCGAGCACGTCCTTCTTTACAACCTCAAAGAAAATTTGCCAGAAACAGAATATTTAGTGCCGCTGGACAAAGCAGAAATTGTGCGCGAGGGCAAAGATGTCACAATCGTGACATATTCGAGGATGCGGCACCACGTCATGCAAGCCGTGCCCGCGCTGGTGAAAGAAGGTTACGATCCAGAAGTAATCGACCTAATTTCTCTCAAACCCCTGGACATGGAGACAATTGGCGCATCCATTCGCAAAACTCACAAAGTAATTATTGTAGAGGAGTGCATGAAAACAGGAGGCATCGGTGCCGAACTAATTGCCTCAATCAGCGATCGATTTTTTGACGAACTCGACGCACCGGTTTTACGCCTGTCTTCACAAGATATTCCCACACCTTACAACGGCAATTTGGAACGACTGACAATTGTTCAGCCCACTCAAATTGTCGAAGCAGTCCAAAAAATGGTAGCTTTGCGAGTATAAATAGTAATTAGTCAGTAGTCATTGGTTGACTGTTGACTGTTGACTGTTGACTGTTGACTAAAATCTGCCAACTGCCAACTGACTAATGACTAATAATTAAATATGCAAAAACAACGTTCCATATTAGCCCTAATTTTGGTTCTAATCATCGCCGCCATTACTGTAATAGTAACAATTCCGACGCGGCTGGGATTAGACTTGCAAGGAGGGTCGCAACTCACAATTCAGGTAAAAACTACCCCCACAATTCCCAAAATTGATCAGGGAATGTTAGAAGCGGTGCGGCGGATTGTCGAAAACCGCGTCAACGGTTTGGGCGTTTCCGAAGCATTAGTCCAAACAGTAGGAGAAGACCAAATTCTCGTGCAGTTGCCCGGAGTAAATGACCCGCAGCAAGCAGAACGAGTTTTGGGCGGCACGGCCAAGCTAGAATTTCAGGAACAACTGCCCGGAACAGAAACACAATTAGCCATTGAAAGGCAGTTGCAGCAGGAATTACTCGCCAAACAAGCAGAATTGAAAACTAGCAACAATGAGGCAGCAATTAAAGAAAATCAGGCTGCTTTGAAAAGAAGCAATGAGGCGATCGCCAAACTATTCAAAAGCAGCGGACTCGGTGGCGAAAACCTCAAAGACGCTCAACCTCAACCCTTGGCGGCTGGGAAAAACTGGAACGTTGCTCTCCGTTTCGATACCCAAGGAGGCGAACTATTTGCCCAACTCACTAAAAATTTAGCCGGCACCGGACGCAGTATCGGTATTTTCCTAGACGAAAGAATGATCAGTTCTCCAGTCGTCGGCGTTGAATTTGCCGAGACAGGAATTACTGGTGGGAGTGCCGTAATTCAAGGCAACTTTACAACGCAAGAAGCCAACGATTTGGCAGTGCAATTGCGGGGCGGCGCTTTGCCGGTGCCTGTCGAAATTGTAGAAAACCGCACGATCGGCGCTAGCTTGGGTAAAGACAGCATTCAAAGCAGTATTAACGCAGGTATCGGCGGCTTAGTTTTAGTCTTGATTTTCATGGTTGCCTACTATCGACTCCCCGGCATAATTGCCAATATTGCTCTGTTAATTTATGCTCTGTTAACTTGGGCAGCTTTCGTGCTTTTGGGCGTGACATTAACGCTGCCGGGAATTGCTGGTTTCGTGCTCAGCATCGGGATGGCTGTGGATGCTAACGTGCTGATTTTTGAGCGCACGCGGGAAGAGTTGCGGGCGGGGAAATCGCTTTATCGATCGGTCGAATCGGGTTTTTACCGCGCTTTTTCCAGCATTTTAGACGGTAACGTTACAACAGTTATTGCTTGTGCTGCTTTGTTCTGGTTGGGCGCTGGTTTAGTTAAAGGGTTTGCTGTAACTCTGGCATTGGGGGTGGGAGTGAGTATGTTTACTGCGCTCACTTGCAGCCGTACTCTACTGTTTGTAGTATTGAGCTTTCCAGCATTGCGGAAACCTCAGTGGTTCTGTCCCGATTTGTCGAAAACTGCTAATAGTTAACTGTTGACTGTTGACTGTTAACTGTTGACAGACTAGGTAAGGTGCGCAGTAGGTAAGGTTCGCAATGCGCACCCTACATTGAGAAATTTTTCTTTCTTCTTCCCTCGGACTTATTCCCTCGGACCTCTTCCTTCTTCCTTCTTCCTTCTTCCCTCTTCCTTCAAATTATGAAATTCAGTGTAATCAAACAGCGATCGCTCTGGTGGAGTATTTCCGCCGCTATAATCCTTGCAGGTATAGTGTCGATGGCGATTTCTTGGACTCGTCCCGACATCCGCGCACCGCTGCGGCCGAGTTTGGACTTTATCGGCGGCACTCGGCTGCAATTTGAACTCGATTGCACGAAACCGGAAAATTGTAAACCCATCGATATTGCCGCTGTCCGCCAAATCCTGGATGCCCAAGGTTTGGGCGGCAGCAGCATTCAAGTTATCGGCAAAGAACAGCGAGGTTTGTCGCTGCGCACGAAAACTTTGGATGTGGAACAGCGGACTAAGTTGCAATCAGCATTGAGCGAGAAAATAGGCGCTTTTGCTCCTCAATCTATTCAAATCGATACGGTTGGGCCTACCCTCGGCAAACAGTTGTTTACTTCTGGTTTGCTGGCTTTGTTGCTTTCTTTTGCTGGCATTACTGTTTATCTAACGTTCCGATTTCAGTTGGATTATGCCTTTTTTGCTTTTGTGGCTCTCTTCCACGACGTGTTGATTACGGTTGGCATTTTCTCAATTTTGGGTTTAGTTCAAGGAGTAGAAGTTGACAGTTTATTTGTGGTCGCGCTCTTGACAATTATCGGTTTTTCTGTTAACGATACGGTGGTAATTTACGATCGCGTGCGCGAAGTAATCAAGCTAAATCCGGGACAGTCGATCGATCAAATTGTCGATGATGCTGTCATACAGACACTGGGAAGGTCAATTAACACGACGATGACAACGCTGCTGACATTGTTTTCAATCTTTTTGTTTGGCGGCGAAACCCTCAAAAACTTTGCTTTAGCATTGATTGTCGGCTTTATTGCGGGTGCGTATTCGAGTATTTTCATTGCCAGCACGCTGCTGGCTTGGTGGCGCAGTCGCACGGGCAACTCCCTTGCTGTCCCCGTAGAAGCCATCAACTCGTCAGAGGAAGTTTAATTGTCATTGCTCATCAGTCATATCATGTCGGGTCAATTAACCGTAATAAAGGTGCTTGTAGTGAGGACTAAAGTCCTCAGATTTTCTGCAATCTAAAAATTATGATTCCGAGGCTAGTAACAACGACATGATACTAGATCCGGGTTGGTTCCCCCCTTTATGATTTGGCTCTTGAAATCGCTTAAAAGTAAAACTTTCGTCCACTCCAAGCAGACTAAGAAATAAAGCGGGTATTTAAGTCGGATTTGATATGACCGGTGACTAATGACTAATAACTAATGACTAATGACTAATAACTAATGACTAATGAAAGCGACGGAAATTTTAAAATAGAAGTCCAAAGGCTTCACAAACTAACAGTTTACGGCCGCTGGTTAACTGTTATATTTCTGTGGATTAGCGTCGGTTCTTTGAGCATTTGGGGTTTGCGCCGCGAAATCGCTTTGTGGTTAGAACACTTCACTTGGGCGGCGGTGCGCTACGGTTTATCTTTTCATCGCTGGCCGACTCTCGGTTTGGGTTTGTGCTTGGGGATGACTTTAGCAGTGGTAACTTGGCAAAGTCGCAATATGGTGCGAGGATTGCCCCTGCGGGAAAAACAGGGTTTGGAACAACAAGTGCGCCGCATTCGCCAGCAGGGGCCGAGTCATCCTTTGTGGAAGTGGGTTTGCAAAGGTTCGCAGTAGCGATGGGCTTTATTCTTCAGTCGCGCACGCACTCCAACCTAAGAAACCGGGTTTTTGGAACCCGTGTGCGGGCTGCAACCAAATATAAGGGTGAAAAAACCCAGTTTCTGGCCACCGCTGCGTAGATGGTAATTCTTTTAAATCCGTTAAATCTCCTACATTCCTCGTTACCCAACTTCCTTGTGCTGTATCACGCAAAGCGAGGTAAAATCTGTGCTGTGGGAGACTGTTGAAGGGGAATCTCGATCGCAAATTCTGCTCCTTTTCCGAGTTCCGAAAAGCACTTCAATTCGCCACCGTGTTGGTTCACAATAATTTCATAGCAAATCGAGAGTCCCAAACCGGTTCCTTGGCCGACCGGCTTAGTAGTAAAGAAAGGGTCAAACAACCGCTTCCGAACATCTTCTGTCATGCCAGGGCCGTTGTCAGAAATCTTAATTATTACCTTTTTTCTCTCACTTAACTCCGTGCGAATCCGAATGGCAGGAATCAGGCGGGTAGAGTTAGAAATTGATGAGTTAGTATTTGTACAGGACTCTTTTTGGTCGCCCGCTTGGGACTTTTTCTGGCTTGTTTTCTCGACATTTTCGTGTTTGTTCGACTCACCAAGAGCGTAAATGGCATTAAGTAAAATATTCATAAATACCTGATTGAGCTGTCCTGGATAGCACTGCACCAGCGGCAAGTCGCTGTATTCTTTGTGAATTGCGATCGCCTCGGAGCCGGGTTTCCCTTTAAGCTGGCTTTGCAAAAGCATAATCGTGTTGTTGATACCGTCGTGAATGTTGACCTGCTTCATTTGAGCTTCGTCTAACCTGCAAAAATTCCGCAGTGACAAAACGATGTCGCGCACTCTTTCTGCACCTTGCTGCATGGAATTTAACACTCTCGGCAAGTCTTCCAGCAAATAATCGAGTTCGAGTTTTGCTGATTCCGCTTCAATTGCTGCGATGGATTCGGGACAGTACTGTCGGTAGATGTCGAGCATCCGAATTAAGCCTTGAGTGTACTCTTTAGCGTGGTGCACATTGCTGTATATAAAGCCGATAGGATTGTTAATTTCGTGAGCTACTCCTGCTACTAACTGCCCCAAAGAAGACATTTTCTCTGTTTGAATTAGTTGAGTTTGAGTGCGCTGAAGTTCCAGCAGGGCAAGTTCTAGCTGTTGAGCTTGATGCCTCAATTGTGCTTGCGATTCCCGCATCGCCACGGTTGCTAACTCGTGAATTTGCAACTGAGAAAGTAGCAGTTCGTGCACGTCTAAAAGTTGGTAACGATCCGGTTCAACCTGCACGACAATGGGTTCGTGGATTAGTTCGGGCGACCGCTCCAAAGACTGCCGCACTGCCGTCATAATTGAGGTTTTGCGATCGAGAACTAACATCTCAGTTTTAGTAAAGTGGTAGAGTATCAACAAAGGCTGTTGAGAAAATAACTCCAAGCTGTAGGGGCGGCTCATGTGCTCAAAAAAACGCCGCCGCGAAATCATCCCTGTAAATTTTCCTTGCTGAGTGATGATGATCCCGGGAAGTAAAGGGTTTGCCTGAAAAATTTTAGCAACTTCGTCCCCCGGACACTCAGACTCTAGGAAAAAATCGTAGAGGGTTAATTCCTGTAGAGTCGATCGCAAACCAAGTGGCGATTTCAGGGGACTCAACCCGTCATTTTCATACACTGCACCCTCCTTTGGTAATTGGCAGTAGCGGTTGGCGGCTGGAATATTGCGTACTATTTGCACGGCATTTTCTACTCTTTTTATAACTTGGTCATCAACTCCCCTGTGCTCGCTCGAATCCAGTTAATTCAGCAGGATTTTTTTTGCCTTAAATCGTGCTGGTCTCAACCGAAATTATATTGCAGGTTAGATGAATTTAATAGCAGATACCCCTGTAAAACCTGACTGTGTAGTAATTTTTATCTATCCAAGATTCTACTAATCCGAATGTAGCATTCCTAACTATTTTTAATGTTTGATGACATTAATTTGCTGCCGATGGATAGACCTCTGCCACCTGTGACAGTACATTTGCTATTACCCCTTGCGTAAAATTATATTACAATAAAACAAGACTAGCGACAAATCGGCAGCCGATCGCCAACTTTTAGAATTCAGGCAAAACCGGTTTCGGGCAATTGCCAATATATCTCAATTGTCAGTTTTTTCGCACAAATGCCGATCGCTCTCAACCCGGGGATTGTATTGCAGGTAGTCTCCAAGCCAGCGACAGCCGATTGCGAGCAATTGGTCAACTTCTGCAGCTTCTACTTTAGCAGCATCGAGACTCCAAAGCTTCACCGACGAATCTTTCCCGGCAGATGCTAAAGTTGTGCGATCGGGACTAAAACTCACACTCCACACATCGGCTTGATGTGCCCTAAAAGTTTGCAGCAAAGTGCCATCAGCGCGCCAAAGTCTCACGTTACCGTCCATACTGCCTCCGGAGAGCATCTTGCTATCGGCGCTCCAACTGACACTACCCAAACCTGCTGTAGAATCGTCTAGAGTTTTGAGCAACTTGCCGCGGGTGTTCCAAAGTTTCACCTTCCAATCGTGGCTGGCAGAGGCAATCATCTGGCCGTCTGGGGAGAAATTGCAGCCCCACACTTCATCTTTGTGTCCTAAAAGAGTTTTCTCAAGTCGAAACTGTGTTTCCCCGCTGCGTTTCCAAAGTTTGACACTTCGATCCTGACTGGTGGAAGCCAACATATTGCCGTCGGGACTGAACCTGACTGATGTAACTGGTCTAGTATGTTCTTTTAAAGTTTGCAGCAAAACGCCCCCTGTACTCCAAATCTTAATAGTTTTATCTGAACTGGCAGTAGCAATTAGTTGGGAATTTGGGCTAAAACTCGCGCTCCAAACTAAATCTCGGTGTCCTTTCAAAATTTGCAGTAAAGTTCCGTCCCTACGCCAAATTCTGGCAGTATTGTCAAAACTTGTAGAAGCAATTAACTGACTGTCTGGACTAAAAACCACTTCAGTAATTGAATTGCTGTGTCCGGGCAAACTCAAAAACTGTTTGCCGTTTCGCTGAAAAACTTTAACAGTAAAGTTGTCACCCGCACTCCCAATTAACTTGCCATCCGGGCTGAAACTAGCCGTGTGTCCGTTAGGCAAACGATTGCGTTCTCGGACTGCATTTAGCGTTTGGTGCAGTATATTTACTGTCTGTGCTTTTAGCCCTGGGGAAACTTCTATTTCTCGCATTTTTTTTGCCGCGCTGACTGCTGCGATTAAAGCTCCTAGCTGGTCGTAGCTTAGGGAAATATCGGCGGTGGATTTGAGGGCTTCAATTTGGGTAATTATCGCTTGTTTTTTTTGAGTGTCAGCACGAGTGGCAACTCGCTCTGCGTGCCATACGACGCTAGCAGAGATTGCGGAAATTGCACCTAGTCCGAACAAACTTAATTGGACTGTTCGCTTGGCTTTTTGCTGAGCTTGAGTCAATACTAAATTTGCCTCTGCAAATATTTGTGAGGCTGCTTTTTCTAGTTCCAATGCTCTTTGAACTTCCCGATTTTCTAATTCTTGGCTAGCTGATAGAAATTGATAATCGCGATCGCCCAAACTTTTGTCTGCTGCCCAGGTTAACGCTTCTGCAAGAGCTCGGCCTTGCAGCAAGCGGGAAGTGTCGCTATGGTTGGATGCTTCCCAAGCGACGATCGACTCGGAGTAAGGCCTGCGCTTTGCTAATTCTTGCTGTATCCATTCTCGGTTAAAAACAGAGGCGTAAATAGGGTTGTAAACTCTCAGTTTTCCTTGATCTTTGACGATTAAACCAGAGAGTAACAGTTCCATTTTTTCGGCACTGTCTTCAGATTCCGAAGCTAACTCCCCGGCCGGGGGGCTAAGATAGCTTAACTCTCCTGCTGGTTTTTCTGTCTGGTTCGGGAGAGTCACGTTGGCTAAAATTTGTTGGTAAAGTCCCAGCAAACGGCCGGTGCGCTGGGGATTTCTCAAGAGGCGATCGCGAATTGTTTTTAGGTGTTCGGGTTCGTCTTGAAATTCCCAGTTTTCCAATGTGCTCAACTGCACTAATTCGGCAATGAATAATTGACTGTTGGCGGAGCGATTGCAGTCGCTGCTGGTTTCGGCTGCTAATTTCTGAGCAGTTAATTGACAAATCTTGTGAGTGAGAAAGGGCTGTCCTCCCGTCCAGGCTAATATTTCTTTGAGAATTTCTAGGGAATTTTCTCTGGTTTCGCTCCATCCTTGAGCTAAAGGTGTGGCTTCTGCAAGCTCAAATCCTTTGAGTTCAATGGCGCGACCTATATTAAACGGAGTTCGGGTTTTGTCAGAGATTAAATTTTGAGGAGTCGCGACTCCAAATAAGGCAAAAGTCAGGCGGTTATATTCGGGATTTTCGGCGCGTTTGTTGTAGCAGCCGCGCAACATTGCAAAAAAGTCGTCGCAGCAGAAGTTGAGGGAGAGAATGCTGTCAATTTCATCGATAAAAATAACGATATTGCGATCGGTCGAAGGAAGCAATACCTGTTCGATAAATTCATTTAATCTGACGACTGGCGGCAAGTGTTCTCGATCGCGCCACCAAGTCCTGACATTCATCTTAATTTTAAAGCTGTTGGCGAGAGTGGCTGTAAAACCGGCATACCAATGCACGGGAGTTATTTGGGCAGTCCCAATTCCTGTGATGTCAACAATCCCGCAGGCCGTGTTTTCTGCTTGCAAGCGGCGCGCTGTTTGCACCCGCAGACTCGATTTTCCCATTTGCCGCCCGGTGAGCACGTAGCAAAATTCGCTGGCTTTTAACGAGTCGTAAAGTTCGCGATCGGCTGCTCTGGTGACGTAGGTAGGAGCATTCGCCGGTAAACTGCCCCCAACTTGATATTCAAATTCTGTCGCTGGCAAATCGTACAAGGAGAATAAAGGAGATGCAGAAGGAAATAATTCTATTTTACCCGACTTTTCCCCAACCTCCACTTCAATTTGAGGAACTTGGTTTGGTGGCGATAATATTTCGCTCATTATTACTTCTCCTTCCCTTTGATTTTAGGCATTTGTCATTAGAAACTCTGCTTGATGTTGATTTGAGGAACCTCGGGGGGCCTGCAAACGCTTCGGGCGATCGCACTCTCGCTAAATTCAAATGATATTTGAGGACAATAAGCGACGGTTTCCATGTGCGATTTGCCCAGGTAGATGTGCTAACTGTATAAACGCCCCGACGATCGCACTTTCAGTATGATGTCAGTATTTCTACCTGTACACCTGTTGAGCCTGAGTCTGTGACAGTGTGAATGTCGCTCTGATCCTTTGGCTGTCTGGATTGGATGTTTTTCAACGGTGGGGCGGTGCGAGGCACTAGAAGCAGACAGTTAAAGGGGCGGCACAATGGGAGTCGGCAGCTAACGCCCGCGGAGGACGGCTTTTAGGGTCTTGCCGTCAATCGATTTTAGATTTTAGATTTTAAATTTTAGATTTTAAATTTTAGATTTGACCCTACTGATAAATCCGGAGGCAAGTGAAGAGGACTGGGAGCTTTTTTATCGCTCCACGGATAAATGCGGGTGCCCCGGACCCAATTGCTTGATTGTCAAAGATGAACAGAGAAAAGCACGACAGCATCAGCAATATCACCCAAAAGAATGATTGATTGACAAAAAGTTGCGTGTTATGTTTCAATATAATTATATACAAAAATACTTTTACCTAAAAGGAGAACAAAAAATGGACACACCTACAGAGCGCCTACAAGAACCAGTCGGGACAAGAGAACTAGAATCTATACCTGTATCTGAAAAAATAGCTGCCGACAAAGTTAGTGAGGTTAATTTTGAAACGACTCCTTTAGAAACCCCTGCTTATAATCAGCAAAAAGTTAGCGTTGAGGAGTTGAAAATTAACGGCGACGATTTGGTTGCTAAAGTTAAAGAACTGATTCACGAAGGCAATATCCGCCGCATCATTATCAAAAATGAAGAGGGACGGATCTTGGTAGAACTTCCTCTGACGGTGGGAGTAGTCGGCGGAGTGATCGGTGCGGCGTTGTTTCCAGTCATTGCAGCAGTAGGAGCGATCGGTGCATTAGTCGCTCACATGACCATCATCATTGAAAGAACCGATTGAAACTCTCAGGTCTAAAAACGCGCTCGATTCTTAAGAAATTACTTCCTTAACATCCCAGAGCAACAACTGAAGGCTCTCTGGGTTCTTGCCCACACGCCGGAGAGCCTTTTGATGGCAGCGTGTTGTCTGACAAGCGTTCATGCAATTCAGTCTCAAAAGGACTCAATTGCACAGGTTTCGACGAGTCCCGCCGTACCTTTTTCAATCTTTTGGCAATAGTCAAACCATAGGTTTCTATTGCCTTTTTCCGTACATTCCTTGCAGCTTGTAAATTAGCATCGTCGATATGTCCGCAATTGGTACAAATAAACTTTTCACCGTTGCGACTCTCTTGATCCACGTGCCGACACTTACTGCAAGTCTGACTGGTATGCCGAGGGTCAATCGATTTTAGATTTTAGATTTTAGATTTTAGATTGACTTGCGCGAGATAAATGCTCTTTCTTGAGGATTTTCGAAAAGCGATTTGGGATTGATTCCACGGATAAATCACGTGGCGGGTACCACCTTTGAAATTCTCGGTCAACTCTGTATAGTTTCTTGCCTGACTTTGCAGCCACATATTCAAGTTTTTGGGTTAACGCATACCAACAGGCGTCAGCAATGGAACGATTTAAACCACGTTTTGCTGCCTGACCATTGGGCAAGAATCGCCCGGTTTCAGAAGCAACCGGTTTGCACCGCTTCATCATATTTTTAATTGGCAAGTCTTCTACGGCGACAGCATCAGATTTACGGACAATTTTATTGGCAACCTACCACTGATGAGCCTCGCGCTTTTGCTGTATCTTATTCTGTAAAACCGTCACTCTTGATTGAGCTTTGTGGCGATTCTTACTTCCTTTTTGTTTGCGGCTGACTCTCCGCTGCCTGATTTTCACCAGGCGCTTAGTCTTTTTATTGATGGCGAAGCGTGGGTTATCAATTGCGCTACCGTTGGATAGATAAACCAGTTTCGTCAGCCCCATGTCACATCCGGTGATGGAGGTAATTTCACTGTCTGGAATTACTGGGAAGCCTGGTACTGTTTTATCTTCGATTCTGACCGAAACAAACCAGCCGTCAGCCTTCTGTCGAACTGTGACAGTTTTGACTTGAAAACCTTCGGGGATTGAACGTGAGTTGTAGAACCTCATCCAGCCAATCTTGGGTAAATAGATTTTGCTTCCCTTGATTTTTACGTGACCTGGCTTTTCGCTAAAGGATTTAAAGTCGTGACGGCGTTTAAACCGGGGGAACCCTGCACCGCATGAAAAAATTATTAAAAGCTTCGTTAACCCTCGCGGGGATTGATTGTAAAACAGCAGCATCAATCTTTTGGTACCAAGGTCTGCTAGCTTTCAAGCTTGTCAAATTTGCATCTTGCATCAATGATGCAGATCGTTTGGGTGACTTATCTTTTTCATCTTCTTTTTTGGCTTTCCCGAATCCTGTTTTCCAGGGGTTTTCAACTTGAGTACCTTTTACCAAGCTACAGGTCAAAGGCGTAACTTCTATCGTTGTTTTTAAGTCACAAAAGTTCCCCATCAAGAACTGTTGATGCCATCCATCAATCCTTTCTCGCAAGCACCAATTATAGGTAGCTCTCAGCATATTTAGCCAGTCCAAAAAATTGGCTACTTGTTGATTATTGGGACGTAATTTGTACTTGTAACTCAAGAACATTTCTTCTCACCTCCTAATGTTTATATTACAGGATATATTGCATTCGTTTTGTGAAAAAATATTAAGAATAAAGAAAAATTCAAGGCGGTTTCAACCGCCCGTGTCGCTTGCATCTGCTATCTAAATATGCGCTCGCTTTCCGCTTTCAGTCCACTTGTTTGTAAGGTGCTTAGGTTGCACCTTACATAATTAGGTTATGGGAGCGAGAGCGTTTTAAGATTGTGCCAACCTATCCTAAGAAAGAGTTGGGTGAGCTAATTTAACTTTCCCTAAAGCCCTCTTCCTGCTGTCAAAGAGTTTCATCACCCCGGAGGTGATGGTGTCGATTACATCGGGATCGCAGTAAGAGAGAAACTCTTCCGACGAAATATGACCTGCAAAAAACTCGTGAGCTCTCTTCAAAAAGTTTTCTGTTTCAGCAAAGCCGATAGATTTGATAATAAACGTAGAAACCGGGGAGTTTTTAATATCATAGGGCGATTCTTGATTGCGTCCTATTTCTAGCAGATCTAACACTTCTCTTTGCAACTGACTTTCTAATGGGTAGGCGATTTGTTTGTTGGGCAAGTAATCCTCCAAAACCGATGTTGGAAATCCTGGTGCGCGCAATTCTCCCATCATAGTTGAAAGCGGGATATCGCGCCCCAAACGGTAGGAAAGAGCTTCTAAAAGGGCGATGGTAATTAGCTTGATGCCCAGATAAAGTTTAGCAACTGCAATATTTTTTCGAGTTCTGGCAATCAGGTTAGCGTAGGCTTCATCGTCCGGCTCTTGCATAAACTGCTGGAAAACCAGTTCGGGTTTTAGGAAGTTCAAAAATCCTTCCATTTTTTGCAGAGACCTGCGATATCCACCAACAGTATAGGAATTGACATTGGTCAATTCGTGGTTTGTTTCGGGCATCAAGTTCCAGGTATTGTCTAAGAAATTAGAGGAATTCGGAGAGGCAAAATTCTCTACATCTCGATTTGCTAACCTGACCGCTCGCTTGACAATTTCTATGGTTTGGGCATCGCTCCATCCGAAGTTAAAATCGCGATTCGCACTTACCAAACGCTGGTGCAAAAGTTCGATCGCACTCAAACCCCTGGGCGAAGCCGGACGAAAAGGAATAGTAGCTTCGATGCAAGCGACAATTTCGGCGATCGTACTAGCTGGCAAAAAAGGCTCCAAAGATTTGGCAGCAATAACGCCACTCAAAAATTCGTTTTGGCCGGCAAAGGGAGACAGAGCCTTGCCGGGAATAAACCCAAATACTGAGGCCACGAGCTGATACATGGGATCGTCGGGCAGTTCGGTTTCATCTCTAATCACTAACTGCGATCGCACCTCTTTGACAAAAGGAGAAAGGGCGCTGCTAATATTGAAACTTACCCCCTGATCGACTTGCACGTACACGAGGTCGTGAAACAGCGCAGCCAGCACCTCGATCGGATCGACCGACCCCCCGACCTCAAAAATGTGTTCCGACGTGTGAAAGTAGCGCCAAGGCCCTCTCATCGTTTGAATGATTAGCTCAGCTATCTGCTCCAGCTTTGGAAGGTCTACTCGACCTCCCAATTGCTCGATCGAGCTTACCAAGCAATCCAAGCACCGTTTTTGTTCTACGAAAAGCTCCATTTACGCACCTCCAGTGCAGTCCCTGATTGTCTTGCGTTTGATTGCATGGTATCAAAACACGCTACGATCCTGCCATGATTTGTCACCCTAAAATTGCAAATTTTAGGGTGAAACAGGGACAGGGGCGAGGGAAACAGGGAGAGGGGGGAAGGAAACAGGGAGGGAGAGGGAGGGAGATAGGCAAATTAAATATTAATAATTCAGGATTTGAGGAGATTATGGCAACTTTGGCGATCAGTATCATAACTTACAGTAAACGTGACAAAGAGTTGGTAAAGCCTTGATTAAATTTTCATAAACTTATGATGAATTTATGACAAAAGCTGTGGGTGGGCGGCATTTGTACCAGCTTCAAGCCGCTGTGGTGTAAATACTGCGCCCTGGCTCAGAATAACATTCGTAGACGTGCTGGTAAACCTCTTGACATTTGCGCTGAGACGCTTCGGTTGAGTAGCTTTCGGGCAGTCGCTCTAAAATTTCCTCGATCGCCACTTTAACTGCTCCCTTCGTTTGCTGTCGCCTGCGCCAATCTCACACTAATTTTTATTGTTTGAGGGTTAACAAAAGATCCGTTGCTACTTGTTTAATTTTTTGCTTTTCTTTCTCTGTTAAAGTAATATCTGGTTTGGTCAACAGGTCAAAACTCGCTAATTCTTCTTCTGCCAAATTCCCGGATATTGCCCACTTATCCTCAAGGTTGAGTTCTCGAGCCAACTCCACCAAATCGGCAAAAAAAAATATCTCGACATTGCGAGAACCGCTGTTGAATCCATCAATCATTGGCGGGAACTTTTCTCAGTAATTCATTCGGCTTTTTTTGAGGCGTAGCATTTGGGTTAGCTAGGGGCTAATTATGCCTTTGAGTTTCTTTGTTTCCGTGTGTTTGTAACCCGATCAAATTGGGCTTTGAGCCAGAAATTATATCAGCATGAAGGTGGGTAAAAGCTTCAAATATTCTGACTTTTGGAAACAGATTTCTGTAATAGCTACAATACTCATCAATCAATTTCAAAGTCTAATTAGCTTGGCGAGGCTTAACCATAGGCAAAGCTCAGGTTTGACATATTTTAGTCTATTATACTCAAGAAGTATTGCGGTTTTCAGGGTTAGTCGCTAGAATAGCCAAACTGTCAAGTAAAATCATCCCAACAACGAGACAAACATTTCCTATATCCGCTTATGACCATTGCCTATACTCCACCTTGGCTGCTGAACAACGGCATATTAATGACGTTGTACACCGCATTAAGGGCTAGTCGCGGTTGGGAAAAGACGATCCCTTACCCAGAGCCCCCTTACCGAGAACACATCTTTACTGGTGCCTGTGGAGTCCCGATTTTCGGCTGGGTGGCTATCCCCGAAAATCCCCGATATACCATTGTCGGCACTTACGGCATTACTGGCGATCTGGATAATCAATGGTATCTGAAGCTACTAGGCCGTAAAGCCTATGCCCAAGGCTGTGCAGTGGTATTATTTGACTGGCGAGCTCACGGCAAAACTGCCAAACTTTCTCCCACCCTGACTTCTGATGGCTTATACGAAGGCGAAGATTTCGTTCGGATTGCTGCAGCTGCTAAAGAAATGGGATGTCCCGCCCCTTTTTGGTTCACGGGTTATTCCCTGGGCGGACAATTAGCCTTGTGGGCCGTAAAATCAGCTCAGACGATCGCAGATTGGGGGCTTGACTTAGGGATCGAAGAGTCAGAACTAGCAGGCGCGGCGGTGATTTGCCCCAGCTTGGACTCGAACCGTTCTCTGTCTTATCTAGTTAAAGATGAGTGGGGGAAATTTTTAGAAAAAGCGATCGCGCGACAGTTAAAAAAACTAGCAAAACAGATCGCCGCATCGCATCCGGGGGCGATCGATCCTGCCGCTATTGCACGCGCCAACAGCATTTGGGGCTTTGACCACGAACTGGTAATTGGCCCGTTAGGTTTCTCCTCTGTGGAAGAATACTATGACGCTAGCAGTGCTCTACACATTTTGCCTCACCTCAAAAAACCCACTTTCATCCTTTATGCAGCAGACGATCCGATGTTTGACCCGGTGCTTGTCCCTGAGTTGCAAGCCATTAGCGCGAACAATCCTGCCTTAGAATTAGTGCTGACAGCCTACGGCGGTCATGTTGGGCATATCAGTAGTAAACGTTGTCAGCATCAATTTGCTGATAGCGATCGGTGGTGGGCCTGGAATCGGATTTTACAGTGGTTCGATGCCTTGAGTGTTGATTGACACTCCCTGCGCTGAAGCGACAGGGATTCTTAAGACCATAATTTCTGTCTTAAAGGCCCTGACAATTGACCTCTACCGATTCCGCTTAGATCGAGTCCAAGCATCACCGCTACTTTTCTACCAATGTTGGCACAACCATTACAATCTGCATTGATCAACCAACCTTGAGCTGTTCGATACAAACCACGCTTAATCCGTTGACCAGATGGAAGCCACCCTTCGGGTTTTTCGCCGAATGTAGGTAGCAAATCATTATCAACGAACGAAGCCTTTGAGGAATACGACTCTTCAGTTTCAACAAATCTTAAGCCGTACTGCCCACACAATTGAGCAATTCTATCTTTCAGTCTGCCAGTAGGAATCTGCACAAACTTTTGATTAGTTTTACTGCCCATGTTGGCAGAATTTTTTTGTCCTTTGTTCCAGCCAAATACAACCGTTCCTATTTGATTGTTCAAACAATGATTAATCACCTTTCTGGCTGTTTTATTGACGGCATCTCGCATCTGACGATTTCGTCTCTCGGTTATGCTGGCAAGTCTTTTAGACCAAAACCCGTTAGCTTTCCCCTTCATCAAAAATGCAACTTGCTTGTTGTAACCTTGATTCAGAGACTTTATGTGCCTGCCATCTACGATAAAACTTGTAGCAACATTGCTCACACAAGTTAGCCAGTTATCGATGCCGTGGTCAATCATCAAGCACCTGGCAAGGTCTACGTCTGATTGGATCTCAGTAGTTTTATAGACAAATTCTAGGTAGAAACAGCCGTTTCGAGGAAGAATGCGATATTCCCGAATCTCATGGAAATCAAGATTAGAGGGCATGGGCAAGTAAAACGCATCTAAACCAAACCACGCTTTAACCTTGCTGCCTAGGGGAAATCTCAACATTCCATTTTTGAGCTTTACCGACCTGCCAGTAAACGTCACTAAAGCCATTCCGCCTTGACGATACTTTGGTAGCTTAGGGCGGTCTGTAATTACCCCATTCTTAAACGCCTTCATTAGTCCCAAAAAGGACTTAAAAGCCTCTGCTACACCTGTCAATATTTGTTGAGCAGTATCAGAGTAGAACGCTTGATAGTGTCGGTTCCGATTTTCAGTTCCCAAAACCTTGTGTAACTGAGCGCGGTTTGGTATATTTCCAGTTTTGAAATATAATTGGCGGGCGTAATAAGTCCCACAATTAGAAAGCTTTGCAGACTCAGAACACAGATATTCGACAATTGCCTTGATCTCTGAATCGGCTCGAATCAAGTTTTGTTGACAACCAAACATGAGTTATTCTCCTTATTGTAATATGATACGGCAAAACACCGGATAAAATCATGAATAAACGTTGAGATTTTCGGATTTAAGAATCTGAATTTAAGATCCTTGAAGACCACTGCAAAGCTGTAGACAGGACTAAAACCGACGTACTCAGGGAGATAATCAGGAGCATCAAAGTCAAAGAAAAGCCGGCCACTGAAGAAGGGGCTTCAGCCCTCCGCTACGCTCCGCCCAGTTTCTTGGTGAACTTTTGTCACCGCCCGTCTTGCCTTTTTTCGATTCTGACTGCCTTTCTTTTTGCGATCGAGCTTCTGCTGTTTACGTTTTAAGTTTCGTTGACCTTTGACGAAATACTTGGGATTGCCGAACTTAGAACCATCACTGGTAATCGCAAAATGAGTTAACCCTACGTCAATGCCAATAGCTTTATCTGCTGGGAGTAACTCAGGCTGTTCTTTCCCATCGTCAATTAAAACAGAAACAAAGTGTTTGCCGTCCGGGTTGCGAGACACGGTAACGGTCTTGATGTCGCCCTCAAAGTCACGATGTCGCCGACAGAGAACTAAACCAATTTGAGGTAAGTTGATATAGTCGCCGTCAAATTTGACATTTTGAGGGTAACTGATCGACTGCCTGCCATGCTTGGCTTTGAACTTGGGCAGCATCGCCCTCTTGTCAAAGAAGTTTTTGTAGGCAGTAGATAAATTCAATGCAACCACCTGCAAGCATTGAGAATAAGGTTCTTTTAACCATTCGTATTCTTTTTTGAGTGCAGGGAGCAAGCCTTGTATGTATGCCCTAGATAGTCCTTTGCCAGTATTCTTGTAAGTTTCTTGACATAAATTCAAAGCATAGTTCCAGAACCATCTCGCACAGCCAAAAGACTTTGCAAGCAAGACCTCTTGCTCATCTGTGGGATAAATTCTGTACTTGTAAGCTTTATACATTTATCAAGGTTGCAGAATACCGATCAAATCATCATAGCGCACAAAAAAACGATATTGATTCGCTGTCGCTCAATTTATTTTTTGGCTCATTTTCATCCCGACGCTCACCTTCGGTAGAGCGCGGGACTTCCCATTCGCATTAGTTAAGATTATCAAATAAAACCTTAACACTCCTCGCCTATAGTTGCGAGGATGAAAAGATTAGGGGGTTTAATCCCTCCAGTCCAGAACTTTAAAACTATTTCGCAAAATTACTAGACATTTGGGCAAAAGCTGAATGGCTTACGGGGACTTAATTGTGCATAATTTGCACAGCCCTGATTTGAGTTTAGATACGGGGCGATCGCATCAAAACCAAAGAAACCGGGTTTTTAGCCGTGGCTGTCGGTTTTAACGAAGTATTTTCGTCAAAAACCCGGTTTCTGACTGCCTGCGCGTCAAACCAAAGAAACTAAAGAAACCGGGTTTTTGGCCGTGGCTGTCGATTTTAACGAAGTATTTTCGTCAAAAACCCGGTTTCTGACTGCCCGCGCCTCGATTTTCAGCTTTTAGAGAGATGTAAAAAGTCCCCCGATCGCTGCAATATTAATAATTAGGAACTCAGCAATTTTGGAGAAGAGGTGAATTGAAATTCGTTTCCGACCCGCAAATAAAAGTCAAAATCCGCAAAATGAAAGAGCGGGTGCGGTGGCAAGAACAGTCGATCGCCGATCGGGGAATCGACCAAACTCGGATAGTTTTAGAAACTCAAACTACCGACTCTCCAGAGTTTTCGTTTTTAGTCGCAGGCGACAGCGGCACGGGCAACCACCGCGGCTACAATCCCCAGCGGCAGATTGCCGAACTGATGGTCTCGGAACGCGAAACTTGCCGTTTCGTCCTCCACACCGGCGATGTAGTTTATCTCGTCGGTTCCAGCGAATATTACTTCCAAAACTTTATTCGCCCCTACCGAGAATTTATAGTCGGCGGCGAGCACCCCTCCCGGATTGCCTACGATCGCATGGTGTTTAACTTTCCCTTTTTGCCCGTACCGGGAAACCACGACTATTACGACTTGCCGATAGTCTACGGGATTCTGTCGGCGACAGCTTTACCGCTGCGGCGGCTGTTGGGTTCAAAATTGGATCTCGATGTCGGCTGGCACGGTTCCGATCGCGGAAATGCCTACGCCAAAGCCTTTCTCGACTACCTGCAAGCTCACAAAATGCCGGGAGAACTCGATCGCCACCTAGACGCCCACTACACCGCCAGCACCAGCACAGGCCGCTGCCTCCGCTACCAACCCGGACGCTTTACCCGCTTACCCAACCGCTACTACACTTTCTGCAGCGGCGGCATCGACTTCTTCGCCCTCGACTCCAACACCTTCAACGAACCGTTACCGATCCCGAAAACCAAACAGGGCGACATTCGCCGCCAGAATTTGGAACTCGATCGCCAGAAATTGGAACAAGAAAAATTGGCAATGCTCGAAATGTGCGATCGGCTCAACCCCCAAATTCCCGAGGAAGCCGAACAGCTAGACGACTTAGCCGCCAAATTAGAGCAAGTTGACGAAATGCTGATGGATATTGACAAACAACTGTCCCCCGACAACACAGCCGCCACCGACGTTGAACAGCTCGAATGGCTGAAAAAAAGGCTGATTGCGTCTTGGCGCGATTCCGAGGTGCGGGGGCGGGTAATTTACCTGCACCATCCCCCCTACGTGACCGAGGCGACAAAGTGGAATCAAGCTCAAACTTTGGCGGTGCGGTTGCGATTGCGCGAGGTGCTCGACGCGGTGGCCGATGCAGTTGGGGAAGTAGCGCGGGGGCGTCCCCTAGTAGATTTGGTGCTGACTGGCCACGCTCACTGTTTGGAATACCTGCGGACTGGGAATACCGGACACGGCGACTCTGGCATTAATTGGCTTGTCTGCGGGGGAAGCGGCCACAGTCTCCGCCGCCAGCGCCCGGAAGGGCCGGTGTTGCACGAACCATCGAGTCCAGAAGCTTATCGGTTGGCGCGTGAGGGCGGGCGATCGCCAAAAGGCAGTCGCCCGATAGCGGAATGTTTGCTATTTGTCGGCCGCAGCGGTCAAGGTTCCCACAAACGCCGTCCTTATTCGTGTTTGCGGATTGATGTTCTCGACGGGTGCCCCCCCAAGTTCCGCATCCGACCTTTGGTTGTCGAACGATTTGAGGGGAAATGGCACGATATCTCGATCGAACCTTTTGTAATTTAACGAAGGAAGTTGCCGTCAGGATCGGGTGTGGCCTCCGCAAACGGCTTAATTCCTCAGGTTGAAACTCTCAAGATTCTCTCTCAAACCCGGAAAACTTCAATAGACTCGCATTGCATTCATTGGTCGCTCGATCGAAGATCAAAGCAATTGCTCGTCTCATCCTTGCACTCAACTTAATTCAGGAGAAAAACTCAATGATTGCTAACTTAACCGCCACCGGCTGGGAAATTATTTACCACCGGGCCCACGCTTTGCTAGCCGCCCAACTTGGCGGACAGTGGAAGCGATCGAAATCTCCGGTTCGCCTCTATGAAACCATAGCGGCGATTTCTCATCACGACGATTTGGAGAAAGAGTGGGAAGAAAATATTTTAACTGAAGCGGGCGCGCCCTTTGATTTTACCTTGCAGACGGAAACTTCTCTGCCGAAAATTAAAGCCATGACGCAGAATGCCCTATATCGCGGTCGCTGGGTAGCAATGCTGATTTCTATGCACATGAGCTTTCTCAATGAAGGAAAGCGGGGAGAGTCGAAGGAACTCGACGAATTTTTGGACGAACAACTGGAAAATCAAAAAAAATGGCGCAAAGAGTTGAAAGTTTCCGAGGAAGATGCTAAGGCAGCTTATGCTTTTTTCCAGTGGTGCGATCGGCTATCATTAATTCTTTGCTGCCGCGAGTTACCCGCCGGAGAACGAGCTTTAGAAATTAGTGTCGGCCCGGACGGCAAGCGCTACGATATTGTACAGAACAGCAACCAACTCCTGAATGTAACTCCTTGGCCTTTTGAAGACGAGAAATTTACTGTGAACGTCGAAGCGTGCCTTTTGGATAAAGTCAAGTTCGACAGCAACGAGGAAATCAAGGAAGCGCTGCAAAAAGCCCCGCGCGAAGTCTTAGAGTGGACTTTTGTCAAGTCTTAATTAAACCTCTAGCACAAATACTGCACCGTTCTAGGTTTGTAGCGAGAAGTTCAGTCCCAGCGAGTTTTATGAGGACTGAAGTTCTCACTACAAACCAATTTGATTGTTGGCGATTGACCGGACATAATATTATCAATGAGCAATTACCAATTACCAATTACCCATTACCAATTACCAAATATGAAACGTTCAGCTTGCCTAATCTTCAATCCCGTCGCCGGCAACAGCGACCCCGACCAAGACTTAGCTATAATTCAGAAACTTTTAGAGCCTCTTATTGACTTAGACATTCGGCTGACAACCCCAGAATTAGACGCAGATCAAATTGCCCGCGAAGCAGTTGATAGAGGAGTGGAGGCAATTATTGCTTGCGGGGGCGACGGCACCTTATCCGCAGTTGCTGGGGCGATTGTGGGCACAAATATTCCTTTAGGAATTATTTCGCGGGGAACTGCTAATGCTTTTGCTAATGCTTTAGAAATTGCGAATACAATTGAAGCGGCCTGCGAAAATATTTTGGGAGGGTTGACGCGGGTGGTGGATGCGGCGATTTGCAACGGTGGAATGCCGATGGTTTTGTTAGCTGGAGTTGGCTTTGAGGCAGAAACTGTCGAACTAGCCGATCGCGAAATGAAGAATCGCTGGGGAATGCTGGCTTACATTCTTTCAGGAATTAAACAGTTAAACAATTTAGAAAGATTTGAAGCGGAAATCGAAACCGAAGATAGAATTATCAGCCTTACTGCTGTGGCGGTGACAGTGGCGAATGCAGCGCCGCCTACTTCTATTTTAGCTCAAGGCCCGGCAGGGATTATTTTTGATGACGGCTTGCTGGACATAACGCTGGTGGCGCCTCAAAATAAAGCTGGGGCGATCGCAGCTTCTTATCACCTATTGCAAACAGCTTTGAGCGGCAATCCTACGGATCGCGACGACATCGGTTATTTGCGGGCAAAAAAAGTAAAAATTAGTGCCGATCCTGCTCAAAAAGTGGTTGTAGACGGCGAAATCATCGGCATGACTCCGGTTTCTATTGAGTGCGTTCCGGGAGGTTTAACTATTTTTGTACCGCGAGTTGAAGAAGAGCCCGTGGCGGAAAAACTCACCGGTTTAGCCGACATCGAAATTACATTGAAACCCGTAACTTAAAAAGTTTAGCGACACAAACAATAAGAAAGACCGCCCGGGCGGTCTTTCATTTTTATGCGTCTAAAATTTGGCGAATGCGGCGCTCCAAACGTTCTAGGTCGAGTCCGCCTTCATCGCGGCTGATGCGGCGCACGGTGACGTTAACATTGCTCAAATCCGCCAGCAAATCTTGCAGGATTTCTTGTTGCTGCCGAGCTTGAGTTATTTCGCGCGGTTCCTGCACCAAATCGCGAACTATTGTGTCTTCCGCGCGCGAAGCAACGATCGGGTCTGCTTCGCCGTCTACGTGCACGAAAGTGCGCCGGCCAGGTCCCCGTTCTTCTTCAATTGGTATTACTGCTGTTACTCGATCGGAGCGTACATATTTACCAAATCCCAGGTGGACTAAGACAGAAGATTGTATTTTCATAGATAGCAACGTTTATTTGTTAGTTATCTATATTTTAACTTTTAGAACTACGATCTGACCACTAATCGGAGAGCTATTATTACTACAATATATGTGGGTTTTTTCTCGGTATTCTAGTGGTCATATTTAGTAAAAAATGCTAAGATATTTGACGATATTTCCACGCTGCGCCCGGTTAAAATATTCGTATAATCCGACAGTCCAGCAGGGGTTAAAATATTCGCATAATCCGACAGTCCGGCAGGGGTTAAAATATTCGCATAATCCGACAGTCCGGCAGGGGTTAAAATATTCGCATAATCCGACAGTCCGGCAGG
>NZ_JAUBVJ010000001.1:35085-69870 GCF_036702785.1 Microcoleus sp. AR_TQ3_B6
GGTTAAAACCCCCGCCTCATAGCGAAAGTCCTCTTAAGAGGACTGAATAATTTATTGAAAATTATCCTATTTGTGGGTAAAAAAATCGCCAATAATTTTAGTGCATATCAAGATAATACCTCGGTCGAATCAAATTACCTAAAGAAAATATGATTCCCTAGTCCTCTTTAGAGGACTTTTGCTATGAGACAGGGGTTTCAACCCCTGTCGGACAGTCGGAATATCGCAAATCTCGGACTGTTAGATTACAGTCGGAATCTGGCAAATCTCGGACTGTTAGATTACAGTCGGAATATCGCAAATCTCGGACTGTTAGATTACAGTCGGAATCTGGCAAATCTCGGACTGTTAGATTACAGTCGGAAGCTGGCAAATCTCGGACTGTTAGATTACAGTCGGAAGCTGGCAAATCTCGGACTGTTAGATTACAGTCGGAATCTGGCAAATCTCGGACTGTACGAATCTCGGACTGTCAGTGCGCGACAGTTGGCTGATGCGTTAACATAAAAATAGAGCAGTTTGCGATCGCCCGCAACGCATTTCAGGGAAACAGCCTACCGATTTGAGATTTGAGCATTACGACCGCGGACAAACAGGAATACCTCAATGATCCCAATTAGTCTCGACTCCGTTATCAGTATCCTGACAGCCATTCCCTTCGGCACCATCAAAGACAAGTTTCAGCGCAACGAAACAGTCATCAAATTATTAAAAAGATTTAACCTCGAACCCGACGCACCGCCAGCCGATTTCAGTGGAATCTATGTTTATACTTTAGTAGAGTATGGCGCTGGCAAACCCAAGCAGATTTTAGAACTGTTTCGCCAAAAAGAGATTGAATCAGCATTTCGCAAAGCTTTCGAGTCCGATAGCCCAGCCATTTTAATTAAAGCAGGCGATGACTATCTGAATGAGAGTGCTTTAGGCAAAGAAATTCGAGATTTAGGCATTGACCCCAGACGGGAATTCATGGCATTTGCCGCCGTGTTTATGGAAGTAGCAAAGCGGACGCGAACGCCCGGAGAGGTGATGGTGGGAAATGCGATCGCCTCTCTGCAAAAACGCCTATCTATGGTAATGGAACGCATCGAACGCCTCCCCACCCTCGAAGGAATTCGCACCGAAATTGCACGGTTAGAAGCCGAAGATTCTCCCGCCCTTCACGCGGCAGAATCAACTAATATTCAAAAGTCTCAAGCTTTTATTTTATCACAGCAAGTTCGAGGTTGGTTTGAAACATTAAGTTATAAGTTTGAGCCATATCAAATCTCGGAGGATAACTATTTTGAATGGATTATCAATGTCCCGGTTAGACGCAATCGCTACGATCGCATTTTAGTACGCGGAATTGCCGGAGAAGCCGGACTCAGGGATATCTCAGCTTTGCGCGAGTCCGTGGAAAAACATCGCACCGATGAAGGGTGGTTAGTCACAGCCCGCCGCATCAGTCGCGCCGCGCGGGATGAAGTAGAGAAAGCCGAAAATCGTAATTTAGCTTGCTATACGTTTGATGAATTACTCGACCAAGATGCCGATTTTACCGCTTATCTCGATTGGCTAGAAACTGAAATAACCAGCCGAGGAATTGATACAAAATATGTGCCGCTAGCCTGTACGAAAGAAGAAATAGACCCCGATACTCAGCGCAAGATAGGGGTGAGTCATTATGACGGTCGAGATGGCTGGATCGAAGGTTATATTGACCTGTGGTTAGATGACCCAGTTAAAGAACATATTTCAGTTTTAGGAGAATTTGGGACGGGGAAAACTTGGTTTGCGATGCACTATGCTTGGATGGCACTGCAACGCTACCGAGATGCTCAAAAACGCGGCTTAGAACGTCCGCGTTTGCCGTTAGTAATTCCTTTGCGAGATTACGCCAAAGCAGTTAGTGTCGAGTCGCTGTTTTCCGAGTTTTTCTTTCGGAAACACGAGATACCTTTGGCGGGTTATTCGGCCTTTGAACAACTCAATCGCATGGGCAAGTTTCTGCTAATTTTTGATGGTTTTGATGAAATGGCCGCTAAGTGCGATCGGCAGGAAATGATTAACAACTTTTGGGAATTAGCCAAAACCGTCGTTCCCGGCGCAAAAGTTCTCCTCACTTGCCGTACCGAACATTTTCCTGAAGCCAAGGAAGGACGGGCATTATTAAATGCAGAACTGCAAGCATCAACAACTATTTTAACAGGCGAAACTCCGCAATTTGAAGTATTAGAACTAGAAAAATTTAACGACGAGCAAATTCGGCAAGCGCTGTCATTTCAAACAGAAGCGGCGACTGTCGAAAAAGTGATGGGAAGCCCGCAACTATTGGATTTAGCGCGTCGCCCGGTGATGACCGAGTTAATTTTGGAAGCATTGCCCGATATTGAAGCTGGAAAACCCGTCGATATGTCGCGGATTTATCTGTATGCGGTGCGGCGGAAGATAGAGAGAGATATCAAAGCAGAACGTACTTTTACTTCTTTAGCAGATAAGCTTTACTTTTTGTGCGAACTGTCTTGGGAAATGCTGTCTACCGACCAAATGAGCCTGAATTATCGCGGTTTTCCCGATCGCATCCGCAGCTTGTTTGGTTCCATCGTGCAAGAGGAAAAAGACTTAGACCACTGGCACTATGACATGATGGGTCAAACGATGCTGATCCGCAATGCAGATGGGGATTATACTCCGGCGCACCGTTCGCTGTTAGAGTTTTTTGTCGCTTATAAATTTGCAGCGGAATTGGGAGTTTTGGCCGCAGATTTTACCGAATTAGTTGCGCCTGAACAGTCTTGTGTCAACCCTGATACAGAACCTCGATCGTACACTTGGTCTAATTATTGTCGGCTTCAGGCCCAGAAGAGAAATCAGAAGGAACTTATCGCGCCTTTGAAGGGATTTGTTTCTGAAAAATTAAGTGAACTTCGTCAAAGTTTCGGACAAACGCCACTAACGAAAGCAGTCATGGATTTGTTGTTGCCGATGCTTTCAGAAACCGGGGTTTTGCCGCTTATGGAAATCCTGGAAGCAACGCGGGGTAAAACTGAAAGCGAGGTGGGTTATGTGGGAGGGAATGCGGCGACGCTGTTGGTGAAAAAGGACAATGCTGCTTTAGAAGGAAAAAACCTCTCTAGTGCAGTTATTTTAGGTGCTGATTTTACAAATGCGACGCTGCGCCACGTCAATTTGGCTGAAGCGAATTTGGCTAATTCTGCTTTTACTAACATCTTCGGCAGTGTTCGATCTGTAATATTTAGTCCGGATGGAAAACTGTTAGCTACAGGTGATAGTGATGGCCTAGTTCGCTTGTGGGAAGCTAGCAGTGGCAAAGAAATATTGACCTGTAAAGGACATACCAACATCGTGGAGTCTGTCGCCTTCAGTCCAGACGGCGAGATACTTGCTAGCGGGAGTTATGACAAAACAATCAAGTTATGGGATGTCAATACTGGTGAATGTTTAAAAGTTTTGCAGGGACATACGGAATCAGTAATGTCTGTCACCTTCAATCCTGATGGAAATATACTCGCTAGTGGGAGTTTCGATCGCACGGTAAGGTTATGGGATATCCGCAGGGGTGAATGCTGCAAAATTTTGCAAGACCATACTAAAGGTGTATTTTCAGTTGCTTTCCATCCTGCTGGTGAGATGCTTGCCAGTGGAAGCGGCGACAGAACCGTGAGGCTATGGAATATCGGTACTGGTGAATGTCTCAAAACTTTGCAAGGTCATACTAAAAACCTGTTTTCAGTTGCTTTCGATTCTGCTGGTGAAATACTTGCTAGTGGAAGCGCCGACAAAACAGTGAAGCTGTGGAATATCGGTAGCGGTGAATGTGTCAAAACTTTGGAGGGACATTTCGATCAAGTACGGTCTATCGCCTTTAGTCCTTCGGGCGAAATACTCGCAAGTGGAAGTTACGATCAAACAGCGAAGCTGTGGGATATCCGCACTGGTGAATGCTTGAATACTTTGCAAGGGCACAGCAATACAGTAGGGTCAGTGGCTTTCCATCCTGCTGGTGAAATACTTGTTAGCGGTAGTTACGACCAAACGCTGAGGCTGTGGGCCATCGACAGCGGTGAATGCTTGAATACGCTGCAAGGGCATAGCACTAAAGTAAGGTCCGTAGCCTTTAGTCCAAACGGTGAAATTCTTGCCAGCGGCGATGACCAACAAACAATCAGGCTGTGGGATGTCAACACTGGTGAATGCCTCCAAATCTTGCAGGGTCATCTCGATCGGGTACATTTAGTTGCCTTCCATCCAAACGGTGAAATACTTGCTAGCGGAAGTTATGACCAAACGGTGAGGCTGTGGGATATCCGCAGTGGTGAATGCCTCAATATTTTGCCAGAGAGTGGAAAAAAAGTACGGTCGATCGCCTTTAGTTCTTCGGGTGAAATACTTGCCAGTGGTAGTAGTTATAACCAAACGGTGAGGCTGTGGGATATCCGCAGTGGTGAATACCTCAAAACCTGGCAAGGGCATAAAAGTTCATTATACTCGGTTGCTTTAAGTCCTTTGGCCGAGATATTTGCCAGTACAGGTTATGACGGAACGGTGAGGCTGTGGGATATCCATACTGGTGAATGCCTCCAAATCTTGCAGGGGCATACGGGTTGGGTACGGGCGATCGCCTTTAGCCATAACGGTGAAATACTTGCCACTGGAAGTGTCGATCAAACAGTAAGACTATGGGATATCAACAGCGGTGAATGCCTCAATATTTTTCACGGGCATACTGATTGGATACGTTCAGTGGCCTTTAGTTATTCGGGTGAGTTAGTTGCTAGTGGAAGTGTCGATCGCACGGTAAGATTATGGGATATTCGTACAGGTGAGTGTCTAAAAATTTTGCAAGGTCATACCAGTAGTATTAACTCATTTGCCTTAAATTATGATGGTAAATTGGTTGCTACTTGCAGTCGGGATGGCACAATTATGATTTGGGAAGTTGAGACTGGTGAGTGCCTTAAAATACTCAAAAGTGACCGACCTTATGAACGCATGAATATCAAGGGTGTTACGGGTTTAACGGAAGCTGTAAAAGCCACGCTCAAAGCTTTAGGGGCTATTGAAAATTAATCATCGCCAAGGAGAAACTATGTAGTCAGCAATACGGATTACAACCAAAGTTCTGGCAGGAAATAAACTTGAAATTCAAGTGCCGCCTGGATCTGTGGGCGAAGAGGTTGAAGTTTTTGTGATTATACCAGAAAAGCCTTGACCAACTTTTTTTGATAGTTTGAATATGTTTTCTGACGACTTTATGCTAGTCAGAGATCAATTGTCTTTGGAGACGAGAGAGGCTTTTGAATAGGACTTACGCACGGGTAGTCAGAAACCGGGTTTTTTCGACAATACTTCGTTGAGGCCAGCAGATTCGGCCAAAAACCCGGTTTCTTGTCGAAGTGCGCGCGGGTAACCAGAAACCGGGTTTTTTCGATAATACTTCGTTGAGACCAGCAGAAACGGCCAAAAACCCGGTTTCTAACGTAGCCTACTGACTAAACTGTTGAGCGTAGTAGCCAGCATAGCGAGATCCCTTTTCCAGCAACTCCTCGTGGGTCCCAGATTCGACAATTCTGCCTTTTTCCAAAACTAAAATGCGATCGGCTCTCCGCACAGTAGCCAAGCGGTGAGCGATAATAAAAACCGTGCGATCGCGCATCAATCTTTCCAGCGCTTCCTGCACTAAACCTTCGGATTCCGAATCCAGCGCCGATGTCGCTTCATCCAAAATCAAAATTCTGGGAGCGAGCAGAACTGCACGGGCGATCGCAATTCTTTGTTTTTGCCCGCCAGATAAGTTTACACCCCTTTCTCCTACCCAAGTTTGATAGCCCTCGGGAAACTGACTAATAAATTGATGAGCGTTAGCAATCTCCGCAGCTTTTTGAACATCTTTCAGTTCATAATAAGATTGACCGAAAGCGATATTTTGAGCAATTGTACCAGAAAAAAGAATAGTTTCCTGCGGTACAATTCCGATTTGCCTCCGCAGAGTATTTAACGTGACATCTTGAATATCAATACCGTCAATTAAAATCTGTCCCCCTTGCGGATCGTAAAATCGGGGTAACAAGTTTACTAAAGTAGTTTTACCCGCACCCGATGCGCCCACCAAAGCAATCATTTCTCCGGGAAGCACCAACAAACTCATGTTTTGCAGAATGGGTGTCTCTGAGTTATAGGCAAAATTAATGTTGCGGTATTCGACTTTGCCTGTAACATGGGGAAGTTCGATCGCCCCAGGTTTTTCAACTACTGTTGGTTTAATTGCTAATAATTCAAAAATGCGATCGCTAGAAGCTTCTCCCTGCTTAAAATCCCCGTAATTAGCAGTTGTAATAGCGATCGGGTCAATTAAAAGTGCCACCCCTGCGATATAGCTGATAAATTGAGTACCAGTGAGATTTCCTTGAGCAATTTGCCAACCTCCCAGGAAAAAGAGCAAAATCACGCTCATCGCTTCCAGAAAGCCAACTACAACGAACTGAAGTGCTTTTACTCGTTCTGACAGATACTTAGCGCGGCGGTTTTGTTCTGCTTCTTCTGCAAAGCGGGCAATTTCGTAGTCTTCAGCTACAAATGCTTTGATTAAACGAATGCCGCTAAATACTTCTGTCAGCAAAGCTGATAAATCAGAGATGCGATTTTGACTTTGGCGCGAGTAACTCAGCAGTCTCTCGCCAAACCAGCCAATTAAGATAGCCATCAGCGGTGCAATAATTAATGCACCCAAGGTTAATTGCCAGTTGAGATAAATCATATATCCCATGACCGCAATTAGCTGCAAAACACAAGGGATAAACTGATGAAAAAATTTATTTACGACTTCGCCAATGCGGTCAATATCTTCTGTGAGGCGGTAGGATAAGTCTCCCGTTTTGGCAGTTTCAAAGTAGCCAAGATTGAGAGTTTGGAGGTGGGAGTAGACTTTTTTGCGGATTTCTAAAGCAATAGTCAAAGCTGCTTTTGCCATCAGCGTATCTTGACCGTACTGGGCTGTACCGCGAATTAGAAAGATAATGGCGCTGAGTGCAGCAATTTGAGCGAACCCTTGTAAATCTCCTTTACCTATAAATTTGGCAGTTTCGCCAACTAGCCACGCTATAATCGGCCAAAATATGGTAAATACTACGGTACAAGCTAATGCTTTACCGATGGTTTGTTTTTGGGGACGGAGGTAGGGTAAGATTTGCCAGTATGTCGATCGAGTTTTCAAGATATTTTACCTCTGTAAGTTGTGTTTCTACAGATATCTGAGCCAGAATATGATAACAGCGATCGGGCCAATCTCAACAATCATTCTTCACGGAAAGCATCCCGGATACAAAGCCCCCGGATTCATCCGTGGGGTTAATTGTCCCATTCTTCAATTCTTTAATCTAAAATCTAAAATCTAAAATCTAAAATCATTCTTCGAGTCCCCCGGCGCCCTCCTTAAAAAGGGGGGACAAGATTATTATTCAAAGTTTCCCTTTTTAAGGGGGATGCGAGGGGCTCTCTGCGTAATATCATGTCCCGTCGAGGAACCGCGATTTTTGTAGATACTGTCTTGACCTGTTAAGAGGTAGCGATCGCATAATGGGGGTCGAAAGGCTTTTGGGATTTTAAAATACCCAAAGCCAAATGCACCAATTTCCGCATCAAAGCACCAATTACCTGCATTTTGACCTGGCCACGACCCAATAATCGCTCACTCATTGCTTTCAACAAACGGTGATGACGCATCGCCACTACCGCTGGCATATACAACGCTTTTTGCAGTCGGACGTTTCCGGTGCACGATCAACGAGTTTTGCCTTTAACGGAAGTCGCAGAACTCCGTTGGCGGGCGTGTTAAACTGGCGCTGCCAATTGACGAGCATTATCGCAATCAGAAACATCACCAATTTCAGCTAATAATATAGAAGCTGTTAAATCGTTAATGCCAGGAATTGAAGTCAACAGCTCGCGCTGTTGTTTTAAGTGCGGGTATTGGTCAAAATGGTCACCAATCAGTTTTTTGATTAGTTGTTGTTGCTGCGGAAGATAGTCCCAATGTTCCTGGGTAAGGGCAGCAACTGTTGGCGTAGCCGTTTCCAAACGGTTTTGTACGCTCGTCATCATTTCTGTGACTGATTCGAGACGCCGTAACGCCGGCTTGTAGTTCCTTGAGTTCGGGCGCAGTAGGTGTCCATAATGATGGTTTGATTGCCGCACAAAAACGGGCAATGAATGTTGCATCTACGGAATCTGTTTTAGTTCTCAGAAGTTCGCTTTTGGCAAACCCTTTAATCGGAGCTGGATTGACGATACTTACCTGAAAGCCTTCCCCATAAAGGAATTCTGCTAAGGCGTCACGCCAAAATGCTAGTGGCTTCCATACAAGCATGAAGTTCAACTAGACTTTGTTGTTTGAGCTAGTTATGTAAACTCTCAAACCCTTGAGTATTATTAGTAAAATTTTGGGGTTTAGTCGCAGGACCTTCTCTGAGCAATCAGACATGAAAGTCTCTTGTACTGATGTCTATGCCTAAGACTGTTGTCATTATTTGTTCTCCATGTACTCCGATATATTAAAGAACTTGAGAGGCAATTAATACTAACAAGAGTGAATGCAGGCTTTCTCGATCGTGTCGAGATCCTAAGATACCGCCTGTGCTTGGTGCGCCTGTCATCAGTAATGGGACCTTATCTACATAACAGACTTGTTTAGTCTAAGGGGGGGCAACTTCACCTATTTCTGATGTCCTTAAACAGCACTTTCTACTGAAACTTGCACCAGCAGTGTCAGAAACTTTTGTTGTTTCTTTAGATTTACCTTAAATAAGGTACGATCGCCTGATGATCGGTACGATCGCCTACTTGTCGGTACGATCGCCTGATGATCGGTACGATCGCCTGAATCAATCAGGCGATCGACCGTCCTCACTCTTTTAAGATACAAGGGGCGGGTTTCACCAACAATAATTGCCTCAAACGGATCATCTCGTAAACCCGCCCTCTGACTCACGAACAGGGCAAATCTCAAGAATCGAAAGGCTTAATCCACGATCGCCCGATCGCCCAATCCAAAACCCAACCCGCGATCGCAAACAATACTACACTCTCGGCACCGCGAACAGCAAACGGCAATAACTCCTGTAGGGCGGGCATCTTCCCGGCTTCAAAAAACAATCCAGCATCCAATTGTCCAAAAGCCCGCACCAACCCAAAAGCCAACACCGCACCAGATTTAAGCTGCGGGTTAACATCTCGGCGAATCGCATAGCGGTAAGTCACGCCGAACAAAAAACCGCCCAAAATTGCGATCGCCCCTCGGAAGGCAAAATTTAGGTCAATTTCCCTTACCTGCAAACTCGCCAGAGAATCCAACCTATCCGCTAGAATTAAGCTATTACCCAGAGCGATCGCCCCAAAACCCAGCAAACAAGACAAAGCAGCAACACTCCCTGCCTTCAAAGATTCTACCCGTTCAGCGGCACTAAAATTTGACGAGTCCTTCACGGCGTCCTCATTCTTAAAATAGCTCAAATTGATTTATCATCAGAAAATTGGGTAGAAACCTCGTCCTTTTAGGACGGCTTTATATTACAATATAATTGGTCAACGACCCACCCGAGACGATGGATCAAACAGCCTATACGAGCGAAGTTCAGCCTTGTGCTGGCGGCGAAGCAAAATCGGTAGACCGGGAAAAGAGGATAGGGCAATGGTAAACATCCCTAGAATCAAAACTACAAAGAATTCCCTTTGGTATTCGACACGTAAAAACCGCAGGGCTTGCGGGGTTAGTCTGTGGAGCGAACATAAGACCAAATCTCTTTTAGGGTGGAGGCAGTGGCGAAGAAGCAGAAATTCAAATCGTGAGGTTTGAGAATCCCCGTACCTTCAGGTCGGGGTGGATGTCAAAAGGTTTGGAGTCACTTTGTACAGTTTGTTCAATAAATAGCTATGGATATTTTGTCACTCGGTTGGGTTTCGGTGCTAGTTCTGTTCTCCTTCTCAATTTCAATGGTCATTTGGGGACGCAACGGTTTCTAGATTCCACAATAGCTTGCGGGGCGAGCTTTTTAACTGCCCCGCATTTTTGGTTCATGCTATTTAACCAAATCAAAATAACACGAGTTGTAAACATGACTGCCAAAAAAATATTAATGCTAGTCGGCGACTTTGTAGAAGACTACGAAGTAATGGTTCCCTTCCAAGCACTGCAAATGGTAGGTCACACCGTCCACGCCATCTGCCCGGACAAAGCAGCAGGCCAAACAATTCGCACCGCAATTCACGACTTTGAAGGCGATCAAACCTACAGCGAAAAACCCGGTCACAACTTCACTTTAAACGCGACTTTTGACGAAATCAACCCGGCCGACTACGACGCTTTGATTGTCCCGGGAGGACGCGCCCCAGAATACATCCGCCTCAACGAACAAGTGCTGCAAATTACCCGCTACTTTGCCAACAGCAAAAAGCCGATCGCATCTATTTGCCACGGCTTACAGGTTCTAACAGCAGCAGGCGTACTCGAAGGCAAACGCTGCACCGCATACCCCGCTTGCAGCCCCGACGTACTCCGGGCCGGCGGCAAATATACAGAAGTTCCAGTTACCGAAGCCGTAGTTGATGGCAATTTAGTCACCGCCCCCGCGTGGCCAGCACATCCTAACTGGCTGGCCCAATTCCTGAAAGTTTTGGGAACGAAGATCGAACATTCAGAAACAATCCTCGTTTCGTGAATGATAAATAGGAATTACGCTGTAAAACCTGGTTGATACGCAACAGGTAATTGGTAATTGCCAATTGTCCTTTATTCACCCTTGACAAGCGAATTTCAAAGGTGGTACCCGCCACGTGATTTATCCGTGGAATCAATCCCAAATCGAAAATCGAAAATTCTCAAGAAAGAGCATTTATCCGTGGGAGCAATCTAAAATCTAAAATCTAAAATCTAAAATCGATTGACTTTTTCCCTCAAAATCCCTCATTAAAATTAGTTAAATCCGGATTCACTGCGCGTTGCCGAACTTCCTTCAGACGATGAAAATCTTAACAGTCAAAGTAAAACCTAATTCCAAACAGCAAAGCATCGCAGAACAACCAGACGGCAGTCTTACAGTACATCTCAAATCGCCGCCAGTCGAGGGTAAAGCCAATCAAGAATTAATCATGCTGTTGGCGAAAAAGTTTAAAGTGCCGAAATCTGCGATCGGCATTAAATCCGGTTTTTCCTCCAGAAATAAACTTGTGGAAATTCCAATGGAACCTTTAACTTTGAAATAAAGGTAATAACAAATCTATCTAAAGAGGGATTGAGACTCAAATTTAAAATCATAGATTAGTAGTTGTAGAGTTAGAATATAAAATTATGAGCATTGAAAATAGAGTCGAAGCAACAGCGAAGAATATTGAAGGCAAAATCCAAGAAGCTGTTAGCGAAGTTACAGGCAATCAGAAAGATAAATTAGAAGGTCAATCCAAGCAGGACGAAGCATCAGCAATTCACCTGAAAGAAGACCTGAAAGATAAAGCAAAAGAGATTGTAGACCAAGCTTAGTAACAGTATTCGCTACAATTTTCCTGCCTACTAAATCCCGCAAACGATATGTTTGCGGGATTTTTTCTTATAAGGATCCTAAATCATTTGTACCAATATGTAGGAGCGGGTTTTACCAACCATAATTACCAAAAACTAACCATCTCATCAACCCGCCCCCACCCACAAAAAAATTCCGAATTAATTGAATTTAACGGTTGGGCGACGATGCTTCATCGGGGTTATTCGTTGGGTGGGGGGTGGTTTATCAACATTATTGGTGCGTGGCCAAATTTATCGGCGAACCGCCCCTACAGATTCTAGTAATTGATAATGCAAAAGCATTAATTGTGTGGCGGGAATTGTCTCCATTGCATAATTTGTGCCATCTTGATGAGAAAATTCTACCTCAAAAGCACTGCCATCAAATTCCATCACAACTGTTCCTACTTGTCATGAAAGATAATTTAATGATTTGTTTTGTTTCAAAACGGGTTGCTTGTAAGTCTTCTGTTAAAGCAACAATATGTAGGTCTTTAATTGTTTTCATTATTTTTACCTCACTTTTTGACCTGGCTGGGGGCGGGTCGATCGAGATTAGTCCGGGAGGCAGAAACCCGGTTTTTATATCAATTCCGGTAACACCGGAATGATAGTCCGTGGGGGGTAGTCCGTGGTTCGTGGAGGAGTGTGGAATTATTGACCTTGACAAGCGAATTTCAAAGGTGGTACCCGCCACGTGATTTATCCGTGGAATCAATCCAAAATCGATTTTCGAAAATCCTCAAGAAAGAGCATTTATCCGTGGGGTCAATCTAAAATCGAAAATTTAAAATCTAAAATCGATTGACTCGATCGTGCCCATCCAACCGGAAACGATATTACTGAAATACTGCATCCCGCCCTTTAACTAGGAGTGAAAAACCCAGTTTCTTTAGTTCTGATGCGTCTGTTCTAAAGATTGTTGGCGCGCGGCAAAATTCACCGGGGAACCCGCCCCATGCCCCAGGCGATTTGAGATTTTAGATTAAAATTACCAATCAATCTCCAATCTCAAATCTCAAATTGCCCCATGCTGATGCCCACAAAAAAGCCAGGGATGGATATCCCCAGCTCGAAACATAGCACAATTAGTTTTGAGAGTTCGTAGGGCGATCGTTTCAGAATCGACCCCACCCACTTTTACCCAAATTAAATCAGGGTAATGTCAGAAGCCGTAATGCCCGGTTTTTGATTCAGAATTGCCAGCGTAACGCCTGGGTTAGAACCAGCAATACCGTCAGGGTCAAATCCTAGTCGTCCGTCTTCATTTTGATAAAAGAGGAACGCTTGGTTTGTAGCCGCCCCGGCTGGAGCAAAACTGCCAGTGTAAGTCCCCGTCTCAAGCACCAAGAACGACCTGGCAGAAAGTCGATTCGTACCTTCCACTGCACTCAAGCCAGGGAAGCCCTTGAACTCAAAGATAAACTTGTCTTGACCGACCGTAAAATCGCCGATTTGGTCTGGGTTACTACCCAATGGGCTGCCGACGGTGGTGCCGATGGTGACGCCCTCGCCGAAGTTGTTGTAGTAGAAGCTGTCATTGCCACTGCCACCAATCAGCGTGTCAGCACCAGGCCCGCCGGCGATAGAGTCGTTACCGTCGCCCGCGATCAAATAGTCGTTCCCAAAGCCGCCCAAGATCGTGTCGTTTCCGCCACCGGCATCTAAGGTATCGTCCCCGTCAACTCCTGGGGTGATAAGATTGGTGGGGCCGCCGAACAGTATGTCATCGCCAGCACCGGTAGTTATGGAATCCCTGCCGTTGCCACCAGTGATGAAGTTGCTACCTAAGTTATCAGTAATGACGTTTGTCGTTGTCACACCGGTAAAGTTGACACCAGTAGCATAAGAGATGGTGTCGTTACCGCCAAACGTGCCAATTAATCGATCGCCCGTGTTGCCAAACAGGATGTTGTCATTTCCTTCACCACCGTTCATGAAGTTGGAGGCGCTCCTGTTGCCAATTAACAGATCGTTGCCGAGCCCGCCGTCGAGAGTAATCAACGTAGCACTAGTACCGGCAAAAGAAGCATTGAGCGTATCGTTGCCGTCTGCACCGGAGGCTTGAGTAAAGATGCCGCTCAAGCTGTCATTGCCTTCGCCGCCGATCATTGTATCCGTCGAAAAAGCTGCAACGATCGTGTCGTTGCCCACTCCGCCGTCGAGCGAGTTGCGGCCCGCGAAGCCGGGAAAGTCACTCCGTGCGCCTACACTCGAAAATGCAGTCACCGTCCCCGACACGATGAAGTCGTCGCCTGCACCTCCCAGCGCGGTATCATTCGTGGCAAAAACCCTGATCGTGTCGTTGCCGTCGCCGCCGTCAAAGAAGTTTCTGCCGCCGCCAAACTCGCCGATCGGGCCGTAGAGAGAATCGTTGCCCTCACCGCCCATCAAGGTGGTTCTCTCAATGCCGATCGTGAAGACTGTCGTACCAAACGAGCTGGTTTGCGTAGTGTTGGTAATGACTAAGGTGTCGTTGTCAAGATCGCCGGACAGGTAGCTGTTGCTAGCCACACCACGTAGCGTGTCGTTGTCTTTACCGCCAAAGAGACTGTCTCTTACATTGATACCTACAACTAAGTCGGCGCCCAAATCACCCCGCAAGTAGTTGCCGCCTTCATTGCCAGCGAAGCCTCCGGTTAGGGGAAGACCGAGGTTGTTGCCACCGCCTGCGATGAAGAAGCCTATGGAGTCATTGCCCTTGCCGCCGTAGAGGGTGTCTCTTCTCTGCGCCCCTCCCAGCAACGTATCTGCCCCCTCATTACCAAAAATGAGGTTAGCTTCAACAGTACCTTGGATCAAGTCTTCTCCCAAACCGCCGTATATGCTAGCGCGGGCTTCAGCGACTATGGTGTCATTGCCGGAGTCGCCAAACAGCAAAGCCGGAGTCCGCTGGGATCTGATTGAGTCTTCGTTCTCGCCGCCGTACAGGGTATCGTTCGGGCCAACTGAAATCAGAGTATCGTTATCGGCTTGGCCAAATATTAAGCTGCCGCCCAGGGTGGAAGTTCTAACGAAATCCGCTCCGGCTCCGGCGAAGATTGTATCCGGGCCCAGTCCCGGAAGGTTTAAATCTAGTTGATTAGAATCGTCAGTTAACGTTGTCATACAGCTTCACTCCTCTACTTGTTGGTCATCGCTTGTGCGACTACAGACACTGCCTAGGACACCGAATGTTTGGATGCCGCTGTAGTTTAACCTGTTTGCCAGCCGCAAGTCTAGCCTACTGGCATTAACCCTGTCTAGACTTTCTCCCTCGCGGACTTTTTGCTTGTAAGCTTTTATATTCAATGTCTTCACCCTTTAATAACCCTTTTGCACAGTCTCAGGTGCTCACGCTCAAGAAGACGCGGCCCATATTCTTAATGTTCCATTGTGGATTGGCGGTCGGGGATCGCCTCCGGTGGAGGAAATTAAAGATTAAAAAAGGCAGGGGCGATCGGGAAGACAAGGGAAATTGGGAGATTTGTTACTTGCTAACAAGGCTTTGTGGCAATGGACGGTTTTCCAGGCAGGGCCGTCATTTAATAATTCTGGCCTCCATCGAACCGAGTACCGCTCCGGGCTTTAAAAGTCTACGCCCCGCTTTAGTTCTACGCCCCGATCGCCGTAGTGTTTGTGACAGTATACCTCGGAGTGTACGCTTGCCAAGTCAAAGTAAGCGTGGGGTTTGTGGCAGCGCCCGGTGATAATAATTTCTGTATCCCGCGGCTTGCGTAGCAGGGCTTCTACGATCGGCTCTACTGGCAGTAGTTCTAAGTCTACTGTGGGATTGAGTTCGTCGAGAATAATCGTTTTGTACCAGCCGCTGGCGATCGCACATTTGGCGATTTCCCAGCCGCGTTCTGCTTCGATGCAGTCTAACTCTTGCTGTTGTCCCCGCCAAACTATAGCATCTCGGCCGCACCGCTGGTGGTCTACTAGCGGAGGGTAGCTTTGCCGCAAAGCCGAGATCGCAGCATCTTCTGTATAACCGGTGCCGCCTTTGAGCCACTGCACGATTAACACCCGGTGAGATTGGTCTTGACTGATACCCCTACCTATTGCCTGTAAAGCTTTGCCTAATGCGCTCGTAGACTTGCCTTTGCCCGCTCCCGTGTATATTTCGATACCTGAAATATGATGCTCGGTGGCTGCGGGGTGATAGTGGGGCTTCATTTCTGAGTGCAAGTCGGCAATATCCAGCAAAGCGGACGGGGCTGCTCGGCCTGTGGCGATTACTTCTAAAGATTCTGGTTTGTTTTTCAAGGTTTGGACTACTTCGTCACAGGGCAGCAAACCCAAGTCCAATACCGGGTTTAGTTCGTCTAGTACCACCACGGAATAGAGATCGCTGGCGATCGCTCCTTTGGCGATATCCCATCCTCGCTGAGCTTCTGCGCGATCGAAGCGGGTGATTGCTTCGGCCCCAAAATATTCGGCTCTGCCGGTGCGCACTTGGTCGATCAAGTGCGGAAATGCCCGTTGCAAGGCTTCTATTGCTCCGTCTTCGTCATAGGAGCGGCCGGGCCCTTTGAGAAAGCGCAGCAACAAAACTCGCGTGGGCGAGTCAGAATTGATACCCAGCCCGATCGAGCGCAACACTACTCCCAAAGCTGCCTGAGACTTGCCTTTTCCAGCGCCGTCGTAGACGTGAATCTGACCCGCGGCGCGTTCCGACCGGGATGAGGCTGTCCGAATACCAATGCCATTCCTTACCATAATCAGCAGTTATTTGAGTCTGTATCGGGGTGGGTATTCGATCGCGCCCCTTGAATATTTAATTTTTCCATTCTGTTGGCGGATCTCCACAGATTATACGATAAGTCCTAACCCCCAATTTTTTAAGCAGCGATCGAACGCAATCAGGGACTCCTACCTGCCGTTAAGATTATTCCGCTTGTGCTGTACAATTAAAATTTAACAAGGACTGATATACCTGAAGGCTTATGATTGCCAGTGTTTTCCCATTTCGGACTGTTTTGGTGCAAATTTTAATTATCTTTTTGGCGATCGCAATCGAATCGTGGTTTCTGCAAAAACTACTTAAACTCGGTCCCAAAACCAGCGTTGAATATACAGCCATCCTCAATCTATCTTGCGCTTGCGGAGGCTGGTTAGTTTTCTTTGGCATTGAAAGTGTTCTTCCCAAAGATTTGCGGGAACAGCTTATGGGTTATATTTTATTAGGTCGATGGCAGGATGTTTACGCTCCACTAACTCTGATAGCAGTCTTAGTATTGGCAGTAAGTTTTATAGCTAAATGGCAGGGATTAGAAACCATAGAAAACATGGTTTTAGGCAATAAAAAAGCTTCCAAACCTCAGTTTTTAGGACCGCCCACCCTCACCCGCCGTCCTCCCAAAAGAACTTTTCAAGTAACTACCCAGTTTGGGGGAATTTTAATCGCCCACACTGTTAGCAATGTCGTTATTTTAACCGTGTTGTTTTTGCAAAGCGTCTATTGAAATCTATGATGAAGCAATTTATTGATGTCACTCAGCAGCTCACTAAGCTGACGAACAATCTTTGGGAAACCAATAAAAAAATCCAACAGGCGATAATTCCGCCTAAAGTTGTCCACTGGAAGACACCTTTACTGCTCAGCATCTTTTTAGCTTTGCTGTCAGTGGCGGCAGTCACTGACTGGGGGACGAGAACTCTGCTTTTTGATATGAGCTGGTTATTTTTTACACTTTCAATGGGTTTGCTGACCAGCCAGCAACCTTTTGTGATTAACAGAGTAAGTCTGAGTCCGTGGGTGACAAGCATCTTAATTGGCTTGTGGTTGCTGATAAGATTGCCGTCGGATAGGAAGGAAATCGCATGGATATCCGGCCCGCTTATAGCAGTAGTAGTTCTTGCTATCATCAATATTTGGAAGAGCGAGTCAAAACGGGAAGGTATCAGGTCGTTGGTGCGCCCTCAGTTTTTGATGATAACCCTAGTTCACCTCCTGTTTTCCTGTTGGTTTGCCTTTCACTTTTTAATTCAAGGTTGGATACAACAATATCCGAGCGTTTTATCGCAGGATTTTAGGCAAAGCGATTATGTGGTGACATTTCAACAGCCAACTATTAATCGCTCCCGAGGAGTTGTCATCCTCAATGCAATGGAGCGATACCTGCAAAATGAAGCCCGCACAAAACCATGGCCGCAGGTAGAGCAAATGTTAATAGATATTGACAACGAGCGTTTTTTTCTGCGGAATCAAGCCTTAAAAACAACTGGGTTAGTCCCAGAAGATGCGAGCTGGGATGTCAAAACTTCGATCGTCCAAGGAGAGTCTCGCTATCAGTTAGAGATGCAGGCAACTTGGCTGGGGCTGGTTTTTAGACCGGAAATATATTCGTTTACCAAATCTTGCCAGGTGTTCAATATAGGCAATAGGGCGACTGTAACCTGCGATGCGATCAAACGCTCTCAACCCGGACAGAAAAAAGATGGAACTGCCAGAGACAGTCAAGTTTGAGCCTGTCTCTGGCAGTTATGAGAGTGTCCCAGAAGAAAGGATCCGAGGGGGGAGATGAGGAGTATGTCCGATGGGGAGTGTGTCCGATGGAGGAGAATCTTCCCTCCAACCTCGGACTTCTTCTCTCAACATCCAATCCGTTAAATCCGTTAAATCCCGTACACTGCGCGTTACCTCCCTTCATTCTTCCTTATATTAAAGTATGGCGAAAGTTTCCAGCGGGTTAATAACTAGATGAATTTAAGAAGAATCTTGACAGTCGCGACTAATGTATTTTGGGAAGTAATTCGCGATCGCATCCTTTACTTAATTATTATTTTTGTTCTGTTGATGGGAGCCTCGGTACGGTTGATACCGGAATTGGCGGCGACAACCGAGAAGAAAATTATCTTAGATGTCGGTTTGGCTGCTATGAGCATTCTCGGTCTAATTGCCACAGTTTTTGTGGCTACCGGATTGGTCAACAAAGAAATTGAAAAGCGCACTGTTTACCTGTTAGTTGCTAAGCCGATAAGTCGGGCTGAGTTAATTGTGGGCAAGCACTTAGGGCTGTCGGCGGTGCTGGCGGTGCTTGTAGCAGCAATGACTGTTATTTATCTGGCTATTCTGAGTTTGAGCCGCATTCCTTTCCCTTTGGAAAGCATTTTAATCGCTTCGTTGTTTGTCTGGTTTGAGCTGTGTCTGATGGCCAGTGTCGGGATTTTATTTGGGGTTTTTAGCAGTTCGCTGCTGGCAACTTTACTCACATTTGGCGTTTATTTGATGGGACATTCGACGCGGGATTTAGTGGCTTTGGGTAAGTTAACTAAAAATCCTGGCATTGAACAATTGATGATGGGGCTTTATCTGGTTTTGCCGGATTTAGCCAAATTCAATTTGAGAAATGATGCTGTTTACGGACAAGTTCCTTACTTACCGGGTTTGATTACAGATGCTGGGTACGGTTTGCTGTATATGGTGCTGCTGCTGTCAGTTGCGATCGCCATATTTTCGCGTAGGGAATTTTAAAGCGCGCATTCCCCACTTTCAGGGTAATTGTTTGTAGTGAGGACTAAAATCCTCACTACAAACCAATTTTATTATCGACTTAGCGCGCTAAGATATAGAGAAGGTTATCGCTCAGCAATCTCGACTAAAACTCAAACTTTTATTGGTAAAATGAGGTGACTTATGAATACTGTAATTCACAAACCGATATCGCAGCTCAAGATTACTTGGCCGCTGCTACCCGATGATTTCATCCTACCAGACGACCCCCTGGAAAATATAGAACATCCTTTAATCTCTAACGGTTTGCGCCAGTCGGTAGTGGATTACCCGGAACTAATGCAAGACGCACTAATAGTTTCTAATTTTGCTTTGTGTGCTGCAGTGGACGATCGCACTATTTGCAAAGCCCCAGACTGGATGTACGTGCAGCCGGTTCAAAAGAGGCCTCACAACTATCCCCGCCGCAGTTACACGCCTCATACCGAAGGAACAGTCCCTTTTGTAGTGATGGAATTTCTATCAGCTACTTACGGCGACGAATACTCTGTCGAACACACAGAAGAAATCGGCAAGTGGTTTTTTTACGAACAAGTAATCAAAGTTCCTCGCTATGTCATTTTTCGACCGCATACAGGCAGAATAGAAGTTTATGCGCTTGAATCCGATCGTTATGAAAATCAAAATCCTCATGAAAACGGCCGTTATTTAATACCTGGATTAAATCTATTTTTGGGAGTGTGGCAGGGAACTCGCGAAGGTAGAACAGGATATTGGCTGCGCTGGTGGACGGCGGCCGGAGAACTGCTTTTGTGGCCGGAAGAAAGGGCAGAAAATGAACGCCAGCGGGCAGAAAATGAACGCCAGCGGGCAGAAGATGAACGCCAGCGGGCAGAAAATGAACGCCAGCGGGCCGATCGCCAACAGCAAGACAAACAGTTAGCCGAGACGCTGCTGGAACAGGAAAGACAGCGAAATCAAGAACTTTTGGCTCGATTGGCAGCCCTCGGTATCGATCCAGAATAGCATTAGAAGTCCGATGTCGGTCGGAAGAAGGAACAGGTTTGAGGGAAAAAGGGAACCCGCTCGAAATATGCTTTCTTCATCCTTCTTTCTTTAATTGGCTTTCTTACTTCTCTGTTTGTAACAAAAAGTGGAAATTATGTTAGTAGAAAAACTAGAACAATTAAAAAATATTTTCGCACAGATGGAACGGGCTTTGATTGCCTACTCCGGCGGAATTGACAGCACTTTGGTGGCAAAAATCGCTTTTGATGTGTTGGGCGATCGCGCTTTGGCAGTGACGGCAGTTTCCCCGTCTCTACTGCCAGAAGATTTAGAAGATGCGCGCATTCAAGCAGCAGAAATTGGGATTGCCCACGAGGAAGTACAAACTCAGGAAATGGCAAATCCAAATTACACTTCTAACCCGGTTAACCGCTGCTATTTCTGCAAAAGCGAACTGCACGATACTTTGAAACCCCTAGCACTAGCAAAGGGTTATCCTTATGTGGTGGATGGGGTTAATGCTGACGATTTAAAGGATTACCGTCCCGGAATTCAGGCTGCGAAGGAACGCGGCGCGCGATCGCCTTTAGCAGAAGTAGGCATGAGTAAATTGGAAGTGCGGCAGTTGGCCAAAGAATTGGGTTTGCCTTGGTGGGACAAACCGGCTCAACCTTGTTTGAGCTCGCGCTTTCCTTACGGCGAAGAAATTACCGTGGGAAAGTTGCAAAGAGTGGGGCGCGCTGAACGGTACTTGCGACAGTTGGGACTGAAAAATTTGCGAGTGCGATCGGATGGAGATACGGCGCGCATTGAGTTACCGGCAGAGGAGATTCAGCAGTTTGTGGTAAATACGGATTTGCCTGCATTGGTGGCGGTGTTTCAGGAGTTTGGTTTTGTGTACGCGACTTTGGATTTGGAGGGGTTTCGCAGCGGCAAATTAAATCAGGTTTTGCAGCCGCAATTGTTGGGAACGAAAGGTTGATTAATTGTCTTGAAAAAATGTCACTACAACCGTGTGTTCGTCCCGATCGCATTTAACTTGAAAACGGCGTTGAGGATAAAGCGATTTTAGGCGGCTTTCCCACATCTGAGCTAATGCTTGTCCCAAATATAATAAATTGTCGATGCTCGCGTTTTGGGCACCGGGGAGAATGTCATCAATATGCTGGTGGTTCATCACCTGCTCAATTGCAGCGATATCATTCCCCAGCTCGATTTTCCACTGTTCGTAGATTTGACTGTTAAAGGCTTCTGACAAAAAGATACCGCCTTCATGTTCGACAAAATCTGGCCAGAATAGTTTTGTGAAAGCTATGGCAATTTCAATGTTCGCAGCTCCAAAAAGATAATCCCAAAGCGAGAAATCATCGCCGTTGGCTTTTTTCCATTGCTGGAAATCGCTTAGTTTATCTGCATTCAAGGATATTTGTTTGATGAACATAATTTCTAGGGTATTTCATCCAATCTAGCTGGCCTAACTGTTTTTTCAGCTTGCACGAAAATGTCTCCTGCTGAGTTTTGGTTGTGTTTATATTCAACGGCGTGAGGTGTCGGCACATTTGCATGAGCCTTTCCTGTCAAGTCTACTCGCTTAATTGCCCGTCCGCTGTCATCATAGACGATATAGCTGGTAATGTTTTTGCCATCCATGCGGTAGAGTAAGTCTCTGGCACTTGCTCCATCTAGAGGAAATTTGCCACTTACCTGGGTTCCGACGGCTATAAGGGTGCTAGCGGGGATGCCCACTGTCCAGTCCACTGGTTTAGACATATATTAGTCCTAAATTACTTGACCATCTCAGTGTGATATATGTATGGGTGAATAATCTGGGCGAAAATACTCGTGACATCGCCCGTGAATTAAAGCAATAGCATCAACTCAAGTAGCAGCCAATTGAAGCAAGTTTTATGAAAGTTAAATTTAAGTTAATCTCCCTTGTCTTGGCTTTGTTGTTGTGCGCTTACATCCCGTTTCAGGTGTTAGCTAACCCCCAACTTTCGGGAGATACAGTTAGCTCTGCACTGTGGTGGCAAGTTATTGTGTACAATCAGGTACAAGAAATTAAAGACCGGCAATATCAAGGCTGTGTGTGGGGCGACTCTATTTCCTCGGCTCTGGGGGATTCTTTGGGTGAAGAAAACTTTAATTTTGCCATCGGCGGGATGAGTTCAGTTTCGCTGCTAGAACAGCTTAAACTTTTAGTGCCACAGCGGTTTACCTGCGAAAAAGCGATTTTGGCTATCGGCACAAATGATGCTATGTACGGCATTAGCGACGAGGAGTTTGTCAGCAATTTAAAACAGGCGATCGCAATTATGCGATCGCTCGAAACAAAACAGATTATTCTGATTCCTGCTTTTTACTCAACTCTTGCCGCCAGCTACAATCCTAAATTAGCAGGAACAATTGCTAGAGTTGACGAAATCAATGTTCTCATCGATAAAGTAGCAGCAGATGAAAATATTCCTGTGGAATCTAGCGGCATACAAGCATTGTTTAAGGAAAAAGCTCTCAATGCAGATTTAACAATTGACGGCGTTCACCTCAATGCCAAAGGTTTAGATATATACAGGAAAGTTTTGTTAAATGTTTTGAATTCTCCTTGAACAACGCACAATTTTTCTGAGATGATATGTGTTGAAATTATTAGTTTAAATTTCTTCGGTGCGGACTTGATATCAATTCCAGTTACACCGTTCGGGATAGTCCGCGGGTCCGTGGGGAGTAGTGCGTGGGGGAATGTGGAATTATTGACCTTGATTTTATCATTCCGATGCAACCGGCAACGAGATGATGCGTGTAGTTTGAGCTTAACGACCGCAATCAAATTGTTTTGTAGGGAGGACTGAAGTCCTCACTACAAACTTATAAGGGTTATTTTACCTGACTAGATATCAAGGAGTAGGCTGCATTTGCTGCGGCTGCTGATTTTGGAGCAGAAGTTGCTGCTGTTGAATCAGAAGCTGCTGATTCTGAAGATCTATTTGCCGCTGTCTGTCTTCAAGTTGCAGTCTTCTGTCTTCTGCTTGCTGCAATCTATCTTCACGTTGTAGCTCTCTCTCTAGCAGTCTGTCTTCACGTTGCTCTTGTCTGTCTTGACGTTGTTCGCGAAGCTCTCTGAGCTGATTTCGCCGCTCGAAATCCCCTCCCAAAAATAAATTTTGAAAAGCGTTGATAGTTGTTTGAAACCCAGTAAAAATGCCGCTAACCGAGTTGACCCCATTTAAAACTCCTGCGATCGGCTGCAAGAAACTGTTGATATTGTCCCCAACCCTAGTATAACCCGATCGCGCTACAAGAATCACATCGTTGTTGCGGAGAGTTGGGTTATTATTAGGATTCAACCCTTGAGCAAAATCCACCTCGATCGTGCGGCGAGAAACAGTACCGTTGGGGTTCAAGCGCAATAGTTCTACCCTGTCTTTGTTAGCCCGCAATTGATTGAAACTGCCTGCGCTCAGCAAAGCTTGGTGCAGGGATGTACTGGGCCGAACCAGCAAAGCCCCAGGCCTGATAACTTCCCCCACAATATTGATGCTAATTGCGTTCGGAGAAAAACTGCTATTTGCGACTTGAGAAACTTCAGCTAAGTCTACATTAGCTGCTGTCGGGATAATCACGCTATCTCCTTCTTGCAGCAAAATATCTTGACTTTCGTCGCCTTTTTGCAGCAAATCCCACAAATTTACCATGATAGTTTGTTCGTTGCCACCTCTGACTCGGCGGCGGATTTGCACGCGGCGAATGTCAGCTTCTGTAGTGATACCACCAGCAATTTTCAATGCTCTAGTTATCGTTGGCAAGCCCACAACGGCTCCTTGCTGTTGGTCGATAGATACAAAACTCAACTCTGTTTGTTGGTTGGTCGATCGCACATCCGAAGCAAATACAGTATAAGGCCCGGGCCGATTTACTTCTCCGACAATTACCACGCCAATTGGTTTAGTAATATCAGCGGAAAAATTAGCACTGGCTCTTTGACGGACTTCTTGAGTATTAAGGGCACTTGCTGTCGGTACAAAAATTGTATCTCCATCTCGAATGGTAACGTCTTGACGCAAATTTCCCGTCTCTAAAAAATTCTGCAAATCAACAGTAATCACTTGCTCCTGCCCGCCTCTGCGGGGACGGCGAATTTGGACATTTCGCATATCTCCTGCTGATGTCACCCCTTTTGCAAGTTGCAGCATTTCCATCAAAGTCGGGAATTTTACTCCCCCTCCGGTTCCTTCTCTAATGGGATTAATCTTGTAGGAACCCGGCCGAGTAACTTCACCGGCAAGACCTATATTTAGGGGGCGAGCGGCCACCAGAGTCACGGTAACAACGGGAACATTGATGAAGGGTTCGTATCGCCTGGTAATCACGTTAGCGGCTTCTTGCAGCGTCAACCCTTGAATTGAGACGCTGCGAATGATTGGCAAATTGAGGGTTCCGTCCACTAACACTTGATATTCCTTGCTGAATTCAGGGACGCCGAAGATCTCTAAAGCTATGCGATCGCCCGCTCCTAAAGTATAAGCTGCTTCTTGTGTCAGCGATCCAAAATTGCCGATCGGCGGCAAACTTGAACCCGGAGGTGGCGGCGGCGGTACTCTCGGCCGGTTTGGGTTCCTAGCGGGCTGCGGATTTCTGATGGCGGGCAACTGAGCTATACTCGGCAGCGAACTCAATAGCACCAGGAGTGCTGACAAACTCAGACTTGTAGCGGTTTGAACGGTATATTTCATCTTTCTTCCCTGGTTGCAGCCTGGCAATGAACAAGAGCAATTTAGCTAGTTGATTTTAGTTTATTTTCCCTGCTGTCCAGTGTAGCCTCGCTTCGCTGCAAAATCCAGAGGTGGAATCATAAAAATTGTGCGATCGATCGATTTTAGATTTTAGATTTTAGATTTTAGATTGGGAAATTGAAGGCTTAAATTGATATAATCATAATTATCTGCTCTTATTTGCGAGTAAAAAATACGTGGGACTTAAGCTTGATAATGTGATTCCCTGGGGACGGTGCTTGGATGAATACATAGGAATGTTTAGCTTGACATCAAGTGACCTCAAGCTAGCAATTCTTGATTGTGCCGGCGGCCCGGCAAGTTTCAATGCCGAAATGACTCGCCAAGGTAAAAAAGTAATTTCTTGCGATCCAGTTTATCAGTTTACTGCGGTGGAAATTGGCGATCGCATCCAAGAAACATATCACACTGTCATTGATGCTGTCAAGGCAAATGTAGACGGCTACCTGTGGAACAATTTTGAATCGCCGTACCAGCTAGCCGAAGTGCGAATGAAGGCGATGCGGGAATTTTTAGAAGATTTTCCATCAGGCTTGCAGCAAGGCCGCTACATAACTTCTGAGCTGCCTGTTTTGCCTTTCGAGAACGGTCAATTTGATTTAGCTTTGTGCAGCCATTTCTTATTTGCTTATTCTAACCTGCTTTCGGAAGAATTTCATCTAGAAGCAATTACAGAAATGTGTCGGGTTGCGAAGGAAGTACGCGTATTTCCTCTGTTGCAGAGCTTTAGCGGGGAGGAATCCGAGCACTTAAATCCGATCGTCACAGAATTGAAAAAGAGAAATTTTCGTGTAGAAATTCAAGAGGCTCCTTATGAGTTTCAAAAAGGCGGGAATCAGATGCTGCGAGTTAGCAAAAAAAGCTCAGCATAAAAGTAACCGTAACTTATTCTTCTGGTAGGGAAACCAAATAACAGCCATTAATTCGCCAACTATTATCAAACTGTTTTTCCATGACATAAATGGCTCTGAGTGGGATGCCCTCCGAGTCGAGCAACAGCACCGGCTGAGCGGGAATTCCTTCTACAGTGGCGAGGTCTTCAAATAATACCGATCGCGGACGGTAGACAGCTTGATAGGCAATTTTTACCATCTGCATAAAGTTTTGGGCTGTGCGAAACTGCTGCTGAATTCCGGGACTGGCGAAGGCAAAAGCCCCAGCAGCATCGTCTTTTTGAAATGCTTGCAGTTGCTGTTCTACGACTGAGCGAATGGTAGCGCGATCGCTTTCACTGATGAGCATATTTTTAATAAATTGTCAAGAGATGGGAGTGTGGAATAGTTACTATTATAGCGCTCCCACTTAAAGGCGATTTTGTGGCGGGATGGCTGGGAAGCTGTCAGGGCGATCGGGGTTTAAATAAACCCCCGGCGCACTACAGACATTAGTGGTAAAATTGGTTAAAGACTTTAAGAATTGTCAAAATGCTCAGCAGCGCCGCATTGAGAAAAACAGGATCGGGATGGGAATTTGCAAATGAAGAAGCCTTAGAGGATTTTGTCGAAGTTCACTTGCTTGCGTTGGCTCGGTTTGACAGTCATCAAGCGGCAATTCACTGTCAACGAGCAAAGATGCGATATTATAGCGGTGGACGAGAATAAACGGTTAGTTGTGCTGGAGTTAAAAAACGGCGAAGATAGATATGTCGTTCAGCAGTTAACCCGTTATTACGATGCTTTGTTGGAACACAAACCTTTTGCCGCGTGGATTACGATCGACCAGTTCGCTTAATAGCAATTGCGCCCAAATTTCACAGAGATAATTTTACAGACAGGAAGTATCATCAGCTATTCTTGATTTTTTTTCAATTGGCAGTTATCCAACAAAATCAAGATAAATTTTATCTGCATTTTAAAGACATAGATACACAGGAAACCTCATTTATTCATACATAACTCGGCCGCCAAATCAACCCGCCCAAGAAAGGGGATAGGAAAAAACCGCCCCGATCTGATGTAAAATATTAAATAATTCTATCTGCGGGACAAAGACAAGTGTTACTACAATTGGATCGACTTCCCTGGGGACACTGCTTGGATGAATACAACAGAATGTTTAGCTTGAATGAGAGTGACCGCGAGCTAGCAATTCTTGATTGTGCCTGCGGTACGGCGAGTTTCAATGCCGAAATGACTCGCCTAGGTAACAAGGTAATTTCTTGCGATCCATATTATTATCAGCGTACTCCGGTGGAAATTGACGCTCTCATCCAAGAAGCATATCACACTGTCATTGATTTTCCCAGGGAACTTTACGCCTACGGGGGGAACAACTATTTTGAATCGGAGGAGCACCTAGCCAATGTGCGAAGGAATGCGACGCTAGAATTTTTAGAAGATTTTCCATCAGGCTTGCAGCAAGGTCGCTACGTGACTGCTGAGCTGCCTGTTTTGCCTTTCGACGACGGTCAATTCGATTTAGCTTTGTGCAGCCATTTCTTATTTACTTATCCTCACAGTTCGGAAAATTTTCCTCTGGAAGCTATTACAGAAATGTGTCGGGTTGCGAGGGAAGTCCGCGTATTTCCTCTATTGGATCGTTTTGGGGGGATATCCGAGCACTTAAATCCGATCCGCACCATATTGAATAGAAGTTTTCATGTAGAACCTCGAACAGAGGTTAATTATGAGTTTCAAAAAGGCGGGAATAAGATGCTGCGAGTTAGCAAAAAAAGCTCAGCCTAAAAGTAACCGTAACTTAATTATTATGTTATGGAAACCAAATAACAACCATTAATTCGCCAACTATTATCAAACTGTTTTTCCATGAGATAAATTGCTCTGATGGGAATGCCTTCCGAGTCGAGCAACAGCACCGGCTGAGCGGGGATTCCTTCTAGACTGGCGAGGTTTTCAAATAATACCGATCGCGGACGGTAGACAGCTTGATAGGCAATTTTTACCATCTGCATAAAGTTTTCGGCTGTGCGAAACTGCTTCTAAATTCCGGAACTGGCGAAGGCAAAAGCCCCAGCAGCATCGTCTTTTTGAAATGCTTGCAGTTGCTGTTCTACGACTGAGCGAATGGTAGCGCGATCGCTATCAGTAATTTGTATAATTTTGAGCGGAAGAGGCAATTTAGGTGGGACGTTGTTGTCGTCCGTGGTAAATCTGTAAAATCAGGACTTCATCGTTTAAGATAGCGTAATGCAGAACAAAACCAACTTTCCCTGCATGTCACAATTAGTTTCCGCATACCAGGGGTTTGTTCAACAAGCGCACCTATGAGCGGATATGTCTGCAAACTTTCTCCCACCTCTACAATCTTTTGAATTGCTTTAACAGCAAGATTGGGGTCAGTTTCAGCAAGGAATTGGCGATGTCGCTCGAGTGCTGTTAGGGCTGGGCGCGTCCAAATTACTGAGGGCATGGCAATTCGCGATCGCTCCCTAGACTATCTGCCCATTGCTTAACCCGATCGTGCCCAATGCCCGTCTTGTTTGTCTGGAAATCTTGCAAGGCTGCGAGACTCCTTGCGATCGTTTCTTCTTCGCTGAGGGGTTGAAACTCGTTTGCTGTGTCAATTTCTCCCCACTGATATCCCTCCGTTTCCTCGGCAATTTCTGCGATTAGGCGTTCAAAGTCGCTGAGATTACCGTTGGACTGATTCAGCCATGAAAGCACGATCGCCTTAACCGAATCGCTGGGCATGGCTTGAATTTGGGCGTGGAGTTGCTTTATAGATTGAGCCATTAGACAATACAGAGTGACTGATTTAATTTTAGCGCAGTGTCAAATATAGGACTGAGGCCAAATATGGTCTGCTCCGCTATTGCTTGGGGTAAGGTACGCAGTGCCAGCCCGCGACAGGCGTGCGATCGATCGGCTTTACCTCATCTTACCGGTTGGCGATCGGTAATAACAAGATTTACTGTCGATCGCTGTTGAAAACAAGCAGATCTAGCGATCGCCCGCAACCATTTTTTAAGAATTTGAGGGTCTTTTTCACCACTCCTGAGCGGGCTGCAGACATTAGTGGTAAAATTGGTTATCGAAAGAAATTATTTTGTTTCTCGGGTAGCCTATTCCTAACCGTAAGAAACAAGCTATTGCCAGGATGAAAGTTCATACTGATTGGGAGATGTACTGGCAGTTTAGTCACGTACCAGAATGGTTATACAAACACACCAAACATACAAGTTATTTTAAAATACGCGAATATGAAAATGAGCCGAATGCAAGAATAATCACAGCAAAAAATTATATTTGTGAATATTTAGATGGGCTAGTTGCTCAAGCTTAGAACACCTGGCAAAATCGACTTGAAATTAACAAATACGATCGCCCCCCATCACCCCTTACCCAATCCACCATCCATCTGCGTCAATCTGCGTGCATCTGCGGTTCATCTGCGGTAAAAAAAAATCTCATCAATAGCTTCGCACCAAACCAAATTACCAAACCTTGATATAAAATTACACCTAGAAGCAAAACTCAAACCAACTCATGCCACAAACAGTCTGGATCGCACGACACGGAAACCGCATCGACTTCGTTAACCCCGACTGGTTTCTCACAGCAGAACGCCCCTATGACCCCCACCTTTCCGAAGACGGTCACCTTCAAGCGAAACAACTCGCCAATCGCCTCAAAGGAGAAGGAATTTCTCATATTTTTGCTTCCCCCTTTCTGCGAACTGTCCAAACAGCAAATCACGCGGCCGAAGCTCTCGATTTGTCAATTAAACTAGAGTGGGGACTGTGCGAATGGCTGAATCCCGAATGGATGCCAGAAATGCCAGAAACTGAATCCGTCAAAGCTTTGTGCAGGCGTTTTCCCAGGATTGATGCTTCCTACAAAGGCGGTATTCCTAATTATCCCGAAACTGGGGAAGCTTGTCTCAAAAGGGCGGGGGAAACTGCTAAACGCCTCGCGGCTGAGTTTCCCGAAAATATGTTATTAGTAGGTCACGGTGCGTCGGTTTTAGGAACTGCGATCGGGCTCGCTGGCGGTGTTGAAACGGAAATTAACGCTTCTTTGTGCTGTTTGGTGAAAGTGGTGCGGGGTGAGGGAGAATGGTCGATCGCACTTAATGGCGATACTTCTCACCTGACTGACTCTGAAGCCGTTATCCGCTTTAATTAAAGTTGAGATTCGTGCGAAAAATCGCATTCTATGCTATGTGTGTAAGGTGCGCGACCGGGCGCACCCTACGTTAATCGGATCTGTGAGAATCGGGGTGTTATTGTTTAATGTCGATCGCAAATTTTAAATCGAAAATCTCAAATCGGTATGGCTGGACACAGTAAGTGGGCGAATATTAAACGCCAAAAAGCTAGAGTTGATGCCGTTAAAGGCAAGGTTTTTGCTAGAATATCTCGCGAAATTATTGTCGCGGCCCGCAGCGGAGTTCCCGATCCCGCTGGCAATTTTCAACTGCGGACGGCTATTGAAAAAGCCAAGGCGGCAGATATTCCTAATGAAAACATAGAAAGGGCGATCGCCAAAGGTGCCGGCTTGGCCGGGGGAAGTTCGGAATTAGAAGCTATTCGCTACGAAGGTTACGGCGTTGGCGGGGTTGCTATTCTGATTGAAGCGCTGACAGACAACCGCAACCGCACAGCGGCTGACTTGCGAGAAGCTTTTACTAAAAATGGCGGCAACTTGGGCGAAACTGGTTGTGTGGGCTGGATGTTCGACCAAAAAGGTGTTTGTACGGTACGCGGCCCGATTGATGAGGAACAATTGTTTGAAGCGTCCCTAGAGGCGGCTGCGGAATCTTATGATTTGATATTAATTGATGAGGATACTGAAGGTGCAGAGGTATTTACAAGTGTGGCTCATTTGGAAAAGCTGGCTGATGTTTTGAAACAAAAAAATTTTGCAGTTTTGCAGTCGGAAAATCGCTGGATTCCGAGCAATACAGTGGAAATAGACAGTCCTGAAAAAGCTCGCTCGCTCCTTAAGTTAATGGATGCACTGGAAGATTTGGACGACGTGCAAAGCGTCACGGCGAATTTTGAAATGACAGATGAATTGATGTCTTCGGTCATGGTTTAATGGTTGAAAGATGAGGGATGGGGAGCGTCCTGCTGGCACTGCAAAAGGCTCTAACTCGCCAGCAGGACGATCGCGCTACACTATTACCAGGAAACTAATCCCTATCTGTACGCGAGTGGGGAGTGTCAATCCAACGCATTGCTCAAAAAGCTGCATTGAAAATCTCAACCCACAGTAAAGCCATGCTAGATAACAACGAAAGCAAAAGAGACAGCACCCACTCAGAAGAAGTTCTGTCAGCAACCGAAGTATCAGAAACCAAGGATCGATCCGAATCGAAGGTGCAGGCTGAACCAGGGGATAAATCCAATTGGTTCGGTTCCGTGTTCGGAGCCGTCTCTGCAAGGGCGAGTGCGGTAGGGAGTGCGGTAGGGAATGCCGGAAGTGCGATTGTTGATACGGCGAGTGCGGTGGGGAATGCAGCCGGCACTGCTGGAAGTGCGATTGTTGATACGGCGAGTGCGGTGGGGAATGCAGCCGTCAGTGCTGGAAGTGCGATTTTTGTTAATACCGCCAGTGCGGTGGGGAATGCAGCGGCGAGTGCGGGAAGTGCAGCAATGCAAGTTCCCAATTTTTTTGGTTCATCCCTAGTTTTTATTTCGCAGAGTCCTATCCTGAAAAAACTGACCCAAAAGTTCAAAATCGACTGGTTAGTTAATGCTATAGATGCTGTTGATGTCGTAAATGCCGAGGCGCAAGTTCGAGAGTTACAGCGCCAATATCCTCACGAGAAACCTCAAAAAATCGCACACCGCTTAATGGTGGAAAAAGCCTTGCTAGCGGCAGGAAGTGGCTTGGTTAGCAGTTTAGTTCCGGGCGCAGCTTTGGCGTTGGCTGGCATGGATTTAGCGGCAATGACGGCGTTATCTGCCGAGTTGGTTTATCAAATTGCTGCCGCCTATGGCATGGATTTGCGATCGAGCGATCGCAAAGCAGAAGTTGTCGCTATTTTTGGTTTGTCCTTGGGTAGCAATTTAGCGATCGAAGCTGGAGTTACGCTTGTCAGCAATATTCCCTTGGCGGGTGCGGTAATTAATGCTAGCGCCAGTGCGACAATGATTTACGCGCTGGGATACGGTGCTTGTCGGTTTTATGAAGCGCATCTCGATTCCTCGGAAATCGAAACCAAGCTCGAAGATTTACAAGAGGTATTGCAAGCGGAAAGTGAGCAATATTTAGAGACAGCGATCGCACAAGAAACGGTGATGGATTGGATTTTGGTGTATGTCGTCTATGCCAGCAAAAAATTCACCCGATGGGATGAGTTATTACCGGAATTACGAGCGGCGAATTTAAATCCCAGGACTTTAGCTGAGATTGAAGCTGTGACAAATAAGTCTAAATTGCTTCCCAAGTTGGATATTTTACTCGCACAACTCGAACTTGACTTTGCCGAACCACTTTTAAAGCGATGCACTGAGATAATCGAGGCTGACGGTGAAATTAATCAACAAGAGGGGAAAATTTTGCTGGCAATTCAACGGGCTGTTTTGAGCAAAAGAAAGCAAGCTCAAAAGCCAGCCCAGCAAACTTCGATCGAGGATGGGGTATCGGAAGCCACTGAAGCACAAACTGAAGTCCAAGCTGAATCACAAATTCCCTCTCGATCTTCTGATTCTCCTTCTACTAATAAGTTGAGTTCGAGTATGCTGCAAAATTTCCAAAAAATCATAAAAGTTGCTGGGCGATTAGACGTGCCAAAGATTGCGAATTTAATAGATACTGAATCACAAGCTCCCCCCTTATCTTCTCATTCTCCTTCTACTAAGTTGAGTGCAATTCTGCTGAAAAAATTCAAGCAGATTTTAGCAGGTTCTACGCGGTTAGAAGTGGCAGAGATTGGGTATTTAATCGATCAGGTCGATCGGATGACGGGAGAAGAGTTTGAGGAATTTTTAGCCTGCTGTTTCCGCAATCTCGGTTATGCGGTCGAAATGACACCCAAAACGGGGGATTTTGGTGCGGACTTGATTCTCTCTAAAGCCCGCAATAAAACCGTTGTCCAGGCAAAACGCTATCAAGGAAAAGTGGGAAATTCCGCCGTGCAAGAAGTGGTTAGTGCGGTTAAGTATTACGGGGCGCAAGATGCGATCGTTATTACAAACAGTATGTTTACATCCAATGCTCATAAACTGGCTCAAGCGAATGGGGTACAACTCTGGGGAAGAGAACAGTTAATTGATTTAGTGATTCGAGCTAAAAAATAAGGTATCTATGAACCAAGAATCCCAGTCTATGAAAGAGCGGGGAGTGTCATTTGAAAGAAAATAATTTTGCAGTTTTGCAGTTGAAAAATCGCTGGATTCCGAGCAATACAGTGGAAATAGACACTCCTGAAAAAGCTCGCTCGCTCCTTAAGTTAATGGATACACTGGAAGAGTTGGACGACGTGCAAAGCGTGACGGCGAATTTTGAAATGACAGATGAATTGATGTCTTCGGTTATGGTGTAGCGATCTAAATCACCAGATTTTTGCCATCCGCAAGACAAATCCCGGTAACTCTGGATCTGCGCTGACTGTTTCAGGATTATCTAAGATTTCAGGTTCGCTATCGGGACGGTAGATGTAGACTTTTCTGTTTTTGCGATCGATCAAAAAGCCGAGTGATACACCGTTCTCAATATATTCTTGCATCTTGTTTTGCAATCCCTTGAGAGTGTCACTAGCAGACCGCAATTCAATCACAAAGTCTGGACAAATTGGTGCGAATGAGGCTTTTTGTTCTTCAGTTAAGGCATTCCAGCGCTCTAGTTTAATCCATGAGGCATCGGGGGATCGGGTTGCTCCATTCGGCAAAGTAAAGCCTGCACTGGAGTCAAACGTTTCACCTGTGCCATCTTGTTCTGCCCAGTTCCCCAATTGTAGGGCAATCTTGAAGTTGCGGTTCCCTGTATCTGAAAAGGCTGGTGACATAATGATAACTTCCCCACTGGCAGTACGCTCAATTCTCAAATCGCGATTAACTAGACAGAATTCATAGAACTGTTCAACAGTCATCGATTGGATCGCAGGGAAATTGACCGTCAGTGGGACGCTTTCGGTTTGAATTAGCAGCGTCGTCATGGTTTTTCCTCAGTTGGTGCAGGGGTGATAGAATACCTTGATATTATCATATCTTAGCTTTGCGAGCGAAAGTCTTAGTCGATCGGGGAGGCGGAGGCTTGTATCCATTTTTGTGCTGGCTCGATCGATTTTAGATTTTAGATTTTAGATTTTAGATTGACTCCAGAGATAAATCTGGGAGCTTGAACAAGAGTCTAAAATGTTGCTCTATCCACAACAGGAGGCGGAGGCTTGTATCCGTTTTTGTGCTGAGTCAATCGATTTGAGATTTGAGATTTGAGATTTGAGATTTTAGATTGACTCCAGAGATAAATCTGGGAGTTTGAACAAGAGTCTAAAATGTTGCTCTATCCACAACAGGAGGCGGAGGCTTGTATCCATTTTTGTGCTGGCTCAATCGATTTTAGATTTGAGATTTTAGATTTGAGATTGACTCCAGAGATAAATCTGGGAGCTTGAACAAGAGTCTAAAATGTTGCTCTATCCACAACAGGAGGCGGAGGCTTGTATCCGTTTTTGTGCTGAGTCAATCGATTTGAGATTTGAGATTTGAGATTTGAGATTTTAGATTGACTCCAGAGATAAATCTGGGAGTTTGAACAAGAGTCTAAAATGTTGCTCTATCCACAACAGGAGGCGGAGGCTTGTATCCATTTTTGTGCTTAGTCAATCGATTTTAGATTTGAGATTTGAGATTTTAGATTGACTCCAGAGATAAATCTGGGAGCTTGAACAAGAGTCTAAAATGTTGCTCTATCCACAACAGGAGGCGGAGGCTTGTATCCGTTTTTGTGCTGAGTCAATCGATTTGAGATTTGAGATTTGAGATTTGAGATTTTAGATTGACTCCAGAGATAAATCTGGGAGTTTGAACAAGAGTCTAAAATGTTGCTCTATCCACAACAGGAGGCGGAGGCTTGTATCCATTTTTG
>NZ_JAUBVJ010000001.1:69970-152554 GCF_036702785.1 Microcoleus sp. AR_TQ3_B6
TTTGAACAAGAGTCTAAAATGTTGCTCTATCCACAACAGGAGGCGGAGGCTTGTATCCATTTTTGTGCTGGCTCAATACTCTTTTTTTCCAGTCATCAAATAAGTAACCATGTATCCTTTGCCCTTAACTTGAATAGCGCCGCGCTTCTCAAAAGTGTATTTATCCTTTAACAGCTCGTAGGTTTCGGCGGTGACTTGAATGCAGCCGGTAATCCCGTGGGATTCCATGCGCGAAGCAATATTTACAGTGTCGCCCCAGAGGTCGTAAATAAACTTTTTTAAGCCGATGACGCCGGCAACGACAGGGCCACTGCAAATCCCGATCCGAATGCTGAAGGGCTCCGAATGCTCTAAACTGAGGATGCGAATTTCGTGCAGCATATCGATCGCCATGTTCGCGATCGCCTCGGCGTGATCCTCTCGGGGCGTAGGCAAACCGCCGACAACCATGTAAGCATCACCAATAGTTTTAATTTTCTCCAAACCGTGGCGATCGGCCAAGTGGTCAAAAGCCGAAAAAATATCGTTGAGCACTTCCACCACTGCAGTCGCTGAAATTCTCGACGAAAGCTCTGTAAACCCCACAATGTCCGCAAACATCACAGTTACTTCCGCAAAACTTTCGGCGATATTGTGTTCGTTGTCCTTCAAACGCAGGGCGATCGCCGCCGGCAAAACGTTCAGCAGCAGTTGCTCGGATTTAGCTTGTTCGAGTTCCAACTGTAGGTAAGCAGCCTGCAACTGTTCGGCTTGGCGAATTCTTTCTCGGGCTAGCTTTTCGATTTGGGCGGTGCGGCTCAATGCTGTCAGCATATATGTCACCGGAATCAGAGTCCACAGCATCCCCATCGTCAGAGTTCCCCAAGAGCGCCAGTGCTTGCGAGTTTTGCGAATTTCCGGCGTAGCCGACACGTACAGAGACCACTGGCGGCCGCTAATTTTCAACCGCCTTTTGCAAGCGGTATAATCTGGGCCTGGATTGTCAAGAATCGGGCAGTCTGGCCGGAGGGATCGTTCCACAGCGGCTGATGCTGGAAGCACTTGTTGGCTGGCGGAGTTGAACAGCACCGCAAATTGCTGAATTTGGCCGTCAGCAGGCTGATTTTTGAGAACCGAGTTTTCCCTTTGCGGTAACAGCGACGCTGCTTCTTGCTTGTCTGGAGCTTCGCTGGCGAGATAAATAGTGAGATAGTCGGTATTGCGTCCTTTTAAAGAGGCTTGGAAAATATCTTTGCCTCGAAATACGCCCACAACAAATCCTTGTAGCAGTTGGCGACGGGATTCCAGGGTAGTCGGTTTAATGCTGTTTCCGTAAATCGGAACTATTGCCAAAAGACCTAGTTGCGGGGAATTGCCCTGAGTCAGGCCAGTGTAGTTGGTGACAATCATTTCTCCAGTATCGCGCCCTCGATCGAGCGCGGCGCGGATTTGTGGGTGGGAGGCGAGGTCAAAGCCCAATGCTGTCTCGTTTCCGGCTGCTGGTTCGACGTAGATAGCCGGGAAGTATTCGGAACGCTCGAGGGCTGGGCGCAGTCGTCCTCCGGGACCGCCCTCTGTAATTGCGAAGCTGGGGTCGGTTTCGGTTCTGGCTTTGGCTTCGTAGTTGCGCCGCTCAGAATTGGGGACGCGGGGAGCCCAAGCCAGGAGTTGCAGGCTGGCGTGGACGGCTAGGGGACGGGCGACAAACCTGGCAAAAGAGGAACGCTCCACGGCGCTGAAGGCTTTCATGTAGTCGCTGAGGGCGAGAACACTATCTAAGTCGGAGTTGAGCTGGCGTTCGATGCCGATCGAAATATCGTCGATGCGGCGGTGCATTTCGTAGTCGCGGCGGTTGTCTTCCCAGGCCCAAACCAACGCGAATGTCAGCAGCGACAGTCCCACCCCGAGAGCCAGCGTCAACCCGGCTGGAATGTAGCGAGACCAGGATAAAGGTAGTTTTTTCAGCATAATTGCCTAGCGAATAAGGGCAGCAGATTAGCACACCGCTGAATGCGATTTATTTCGGCCTCTGAGTGCGGTTAATTCAAAACCCTGATAACTCAACCACCGACGGCAATTGGGAATTAAAAGTTATATCTTGAAACTTTTAAATTAATTTCCGATCGCTCAGCAGGGGATTTCAATCCAGAATTCCGCTCCCTGTCCGGGCGCTGAGATGCACCGCAGGCTTCCCCTATGTTTTTCTACCACAATTTGATGGCTGATGGATAATCCCAAGCCGGTTCCAGACCCTACGGGCTTGGTGGTGAAGAAGGGGTCAAATAAGCGCTTACGAACGTCTTCGGTCATTCCCGGGCCGCTGTCGGCGATGCAAATGACGATGCGATCGCAATGACTGAGCTGGCTTTTATTATGGCTTTTCAACTCCGCTGTTTTCATTTCAGTACGAATTACGATCGTCCGAGGTTGCGGTTGGTTTTGTAGAGCCTCAATCGCATTACTGATAATATTGAGAAATACCTGGTTTAACTGCCCCGCACAACAGTAAACTTTCGATATATTTCCGTATTCTTTAATAATTTCAATCCGGCTTTTTCTACTTCCCTGATGCAATCTGTGCTGCACAATTAATAGCGTACTGTCAATTCCTTCGTGAATGTCTACCAACTTCATTTCTGACTCATCCAGTCGCGAAAAGTTCCGCATCGACAACACAATTTTACTGATTCTTTCTACTCCTACTCTCATGGAATTTAGCATTTTAGGCAAATCTTCCTTGAGGAACTCTAACTCTAACTCCTTAATTTTTTCAGCAATCTGAGGAACTGGGGACGGGTAGCATTGCTGGTAGAGATTCAATAGTTCTATTAAATCGTGAAAATAGCTGGATGTGTGAGAAATATTGCCGTTAATAAAAGTTGCGGGATTGTTGATTTCGTGGGCGATGCCAGCCACCATCTGACCGAGGCTCGACATTTTTTCTGATTGCACTAATTGGATTTGAGCGTGTTGTAGCTGTTCGTAGGCTTCTTGCAATTGGGCTGCTTGTTTTCTCAATTGAGATTCCGAAGCTTGCAGTGCTGCTTCGGAAATTTTGCGGTTGGTAATATTTTCAATCATCCCTAATTTGTAAATAGGTTTTCCTTCCCCGTCTCGAATCAAAGTAGCTGTCACGTTTACCCAAACAATCTTACCTGTAGCGGCCATCTGGCGAATTTCGAGTTGATAGGTCGTAATTTCTCCCCGATCGAGAGCATCAGCAACTTGGAGATTTTTGGGATTATCTTCGGGATGCCCAATTTCTATAAATGTTTTGGCCAGCAATTCTGCGGCGGTATATCCCAGCATTTCGCAGTAAGTCTTATTGACTCGCACTAACTTGTTATCGTCTAAATTGGCTAAGTAGATAGCGATGGGTGCATCTTCAAAGATTTTGCGAAATAGTTCCTCGCTGGCCCGGACTTGAGCTTCTAGGGAAAGCCTATCGGTGATGTCTTCAAAGGTAGACAAAATGCCGACAACATTGCCGTAATTGTCGTGTAAGGGTATTTTATTTGTATCCAGACAGCACTGGGTGCCGTCGGCTTGCATTTTGGATTCTATGATGTGATATTCTGGGGTGTTGGTTGCCATGATGCGGCGGTCGCCGGCTCGAAAAAACTGTGTTTCTTCGGGCTTCCAGGGCATATCGAAGTCGGTGAGACCGGCGATTTCACTGGGGTGATTAAAACCTGCGACTTTGGCAAAGTTTTTGTTGGCTCCCAAGTAAACTAAATCTCGATCTTTCCAGGCGATTAACTGAGGGATGTTGTTGATTACCAACCACAGCATTTTTTGGGAGGTTTGCAAGGCTTCGGTACGTTCTAGGACGCGCTTTTCAAGTTCTTGGTTGGCTTGTTGCAGGGCGATTTTTGACTGGCCCAGGGCGATTTCTGCTAGCTTGCGATCGCTGATGTCGATTGTCACCCCCTCCCACAGTATATCGCCGCCCGGTTGCAGTTCGGGGCGAGCGATGCCGCGAATCCATTTCAGTTTTCCCGATCGGGTTACGATCCGCCCTTCATATATCCAAGGTTTTAAAGTTTTGCCGGAAATTGCAACTGATTCTTGCAGGGGCTTTAGGTCTTCTGGATGCACCGTTGACCACATTAAATCGGAGTTTTTTTGAAGTCTTTCTGGCTCTAATTCGTAGAGTTCCCAACAGCCGGAACTGACATAAATGAATTCATCGGAACCGTCGGGATGCAGCAAGTATTGATAAATCATTCCCGGCACGTTGGCGGCCATTTTTTGAAATCTGGCTTCGCTTTGCCGCAGTGCTGATTCTGCAAGTTTGCGGTCGCTGATGTCAATCCACAAGCCGTCCCAAATAATCTCACCTTTTTCCCCCGGTTCTGGTCGGGAAGCCCCGCCAATCCACTTGATCCGACCGCCCGGAAAAACTAATCTGCCTTCCCACCGCCAAGGTTCTAAAGTTTTAGCTGAGATAGCAAAAGATTCCTGGAAGCTTTGCGCATCCTCTGGATGAAGCATTTCGATCGCAGGAATAGCTGAATTTTGGAGTACAAGAGGTTCTAATTCCCAGAGTTCGCGGCAGCCGGAACTGACGTAGGGGAATGACACAGTGCCGTCTGCTGCTAACTGAAATTGATAAATCATTCCCGGAAGGTTGGCGGCTAGTTTTTGAAACCTCGCTTCGCTTTGCCGTAATGCTGTTTCTGCTTCTACGCGATCGGTAATATCGTAAAATGCCGATAAAATTGCTGCTTCGCCGTTAAAATTAATCGATCGCATCGACAGTTTTACCCAAAAAAAACTGCCGTTTGCTTTCCTGAGGCAGATTTGTTCGCTGTCGCTAAAGCCGTTTTGTTTGACTAATTCTAGCAATTGACGGCGGTCGTTGATATTGGCATAAAATTCATGGTTTTTGCCAGCGAGAAGTTGTTCGTGACTCAAACCTAAACATTCATCGAGGGCAGGATTTGCATACAAAATAACGCTGTCTTCTAGGCGCGTAATTAACATGGGAACGGGAGTCGCAGTGGCGATCGCCCGCAATCTTTCTTCGCTTTCTTGCAGGGCTGTTTCGGCTGCTACTCTTTTGCTAATATCGTTCTGAACTCCGATAAAATGAGTTATTTTTCCCTGATTGTCTAGGATGGGGGAAACGGTTAATTCGTTCCAAAAAGGAGTTTGGTCTTTGCGGTAATTTTTGAGAACGACCCTAATTTCCGTTCCCGATCGTAAACTGCTGCGGAGTTTGTCTAATTCGGCGCCATCGGTATCGGGGCCCTGCAAAAACCTGCAGTTGCGTCCAATCACTTCTTCGCTACTGTAACCAGTCAGTTTCTCAAAAGCAGGATTGCAGTAGATAATAGGTATGTCAGGCCTGCTAGCATCGGCGATGAGGATGCTGTTGCTCGATGCTGCCATCGCCCGCTCTAGGAGAGACAGGTGGAAAGAGTCTGTTGTCATCGGTAGCAATATCCAAACTCCCAAGGAGCGGACAGAACAATAAATTTTTATAAACAGGTTGAGCCATTCTTATTCTATAATCTTATTGCTTAACAAACCAGACGGTCAAGGTCGTACCGTTAGACCGCAGCCTTCTTTTTCCCTAGATGCAAGGGGTTTTTTCAGTGACGTAGAACCACCGCCACTTTCATAATTCAGCGAAATATTTTTGATAAGTTTGGCTAAATTTTCGTCTCTATCCAAAGATTCGCCACACTGACAAGAATTCCATCGGTCTGACAATTCTTTAGGCACTTTGGTGAAACAATTCCAACCCGGTTGAGAAGTTCCCTTGTTCGCAACGAATACAGCGCTTTTACCCAACTTTACAGCAACATATTTGTAACAGCAGTAAATTGACCGCGAGCAGCATCAAGCATTGATTTATTCAAACCACTCTTAGTCGCCTGACGGTGGGACAAGTAAACCAAATTGCCGTCTTCAATATTAGTTTTGACTTGGGCGCCTCTAGTTATATAGCGGTTCTCAAGCGTGGTGATATCATGTCGGATCGATCGCCCATAATACATAGCCGGGGCCCGTTTGTGAGATTGTCCGTTTTTGGCAAATATTATTGGCTCACGGGCCCCTACACGAATCAGGGTCATCGACCGGACATGATATGAGGTATGCCCGCGGGCCCGCGGGCCAGATAGTTTCTTGTCCTCCTTCGATGCGGCTCGCCAACCCTTTTAAATTGACAAGCTAATGCAAGAACCCCGAGCACTTTTGCTTACTTCAATCCTGGCTTGAAAAGCTTCTTTCAGGTGGGGCATATGGGTAACGGTGAGAATGCAGGCGAAGTCGGAGGCGATCGCATTAATTGCAGCAATCAGCCGATCGCACCCTTCAGCATCCTGAGTCCCGAACCCCTCATCAATAATCAACATTTGCAAAGCCGTACCCGCCCGCTGAGACAGCAGTCTCGCCAGGGCCAGCCGAATCGCAAAATTAATCCGAAAAGCTTCACCGCCCGAGTAAGTTTCGTAGGCGCGAGTACCGCGAGCATCAGCAATTAAAATGTCTAAAGTGTCAATCAATTTAGTTGCTTTTTTAGAAGCAGCAGCCCGCTGAGTAATAAATTGAACGTGCAATTGATTCGCGCTCAATCTCGCCAATATCTGATTGGTTTCAGCTTCTAGTTGAGGCAAAACATTTTCAATCATTAAAGCTTGAATGCCGTTTTTACCAAATGCTTGACCCAACTCTTGATAAACTCGCTGCTGGCGTTTGGCAACTTGCATTTGCTCTTTTTGAGCTACTAGCTGAACTTGCAGAGTTTCCAGATTTTGCTGCTGCTGCTGGAGGCGTCCGAGACTTCCCAAATGTTGGTCTAGCTGCTGGCGGCGGCGACTGATTTGCTGTTCGATGGCGCTGATTCGGGCTGTGGGATCGGGATATTCTTGCAATTGCTGGTTCATCGCTGCTGTTTGAGCGCTGACAGCTTGCAAATCTCGATCGCGCACAGCGATAGAACTTGCTATTTCATTAACCCGCTGCTGCACTTGCGGGTACTGCACAGTTGCCGATCGCAGTTTTTCGGCCCGGGCGATCCAAAACTGCGATCGGCGCATTTCGTTCCGCACCTGTTCGTGCTGTTCCAAATTATAGCCAATTTCCGCAATGTATCTATCTAAAGACAGAATTTGCTGCTGTATTTCCGAGCTATTTTTTTGCTGTTCTAACTGTTGCTGTACAGTGGCTAATTGAGTTTGCAAATCCGGGCGGCGGGCATTAATTTTATTCAGTTTCTGTTGAGCGTCTTTGATTTGAGCTTGCTTAATTTCGGCCCACCGCAAGCGCTTTTCATCGCTGCGGGCGAGGGAGTGGCTGCTATCGCTGTAATTGAGCTGTTGCAGTTGCTGTTCGATCTGCTGGAGTTCTGCCAAATCCGAAGCTGCATACTCGCCCGTGCGCAGCAACCGCTCTATTTCCGCAGCGTCTTGACGCATACTTTGCAGCCGGTTTTCGTCTTGGCTTAGTCCATCTAATTGTGCTTGCAAATGGCTGCGGCGTTCCCGCAATTCTTGGTAGGGCGCTAATTCCTCTTCTAGTTCGCGGTATTCATGTCTGAGGACTTGAATTTCGCGCTCGGAGACGGCCAACTGTTCGCGGACTACCCACAGTTGGTTCCAGATTTCCTGCTGTTGGGAGTGGTGTTTTGCGACTACCAAATTCCAGTAGTGTTCGTCTAAAGGTCGATCGCACAAAGGACAATTGCCAAAATTTGCATCCCGCACCATTAAATGCGAATTCGCTGGCTCGTTTTCCGCAAAATTCGAGGCGGTATCGAAGCCTGCGGTTTTTTCTCCTTCATGTTTCCGCAGCAGTTGCAGTTTTTGGTCGATCTCGGCGAGTCTGGTTTGATAGTCGCGGCTTTTGGCTTGCAGGTTTCCTAGAAAGTCGTGCCTTTCTTGACCTTTTTCGCGGACTCGCTGCTGATAAACTCGCTTGTTTTCCAACTGCAAAATTTGATTGGCGACGGCCGAGATTTCCTGCCGTAATTGCGGCTGTCGCTGCTGCTGCTGAACTTGCACCTGTCGGTTGATTTCGTCTAAGCGGGCGGTTAAACCGGCGCGGGCGCGATCGAGCTTTTGTTGCTTTTGCTGCTGCTGTTGTAGCAGCGGAGAAACTTGCAGTTGCAGTTGCTCTAGTTCGTTGAGGCGCGATCGAACTGCTTGCAACTGTGCGAGTCCTTTGTTAACCTCCGGCTGCTGTTTGAGAATCTCCTGAACATCTTTTTCATCCTGTTCTAAAACATCTAATTGAGCTTGCAACTGCTGAATTTTGCTTTCCAAAAAGCTCAGTTCTTGTCGCTGCTGTTCTTGCAATTGCTGACGCTGATTTTGGGCTTGTTGGTTAGCTTTGAATTTGCCAGATAGAGTCTCTTCTGTCGCTTGCAAGCTGTGGAAATACGCGATACCTGCTGTTATTTCATTTTCTTGTCCTAGGAGGGCTTGCAGCTCGTGAAGCTGCTGTTTGGCTGCGCTGAGTTCTTGCTGCAAGCGGCGGCATTCTTGAGAGATATTGTAGTGCTGTTGCTGGTGGCCGGCGAGGAGTTTTTGCCAAGTTTGGCGGTTGTGGTGCTGGAGTTGCAGTTGCTGCAACTCGGTTGTGTCGGCTTGCTGCTGTGAAGAGAGCAAATCGGTTGCTTGCTGCAATTGAGTTTGTTCGGAGGCGATGGTCTCTTTTTGTTGCAGTTGCTCTTGTACGGTTAGCAAACTCTGTTTGAGCACTTCGACTTGAGCTTTAAATTGTTTGGACGTATCTTTGGCTTGTTCCGATAAAGTATCGTAGGAGTCGAGTTTGAGCAGGTTGGCTAAAACTTGTTTGCGTTCGATCGGCTTTTTGAGCATAAATTCATCAGCTCGCCCCTGCCGCAAATACGCCGAGTTGATGAAAGTATCGTAATCTAGCTTGATGTGTTCGATAATTTTTTGCTGAGTTGTTCTCAGCCCCTTGTCTGTGAGCGTGCGAAAATTCACCCCCCCCGAGCCCCCCTTACCTTGGGGATCAGAAGAATTCACTTCTTCTGGGTTTCCTTTACCTTGGGAAGAATTCACTTCTTCTGGCTCCCCCTTACCAAGGAAAGGGGAGTTTGTTGCTACTTGAAATTCCAAACTTCCCGAGTGTCCGCGCCGGCGGTTGCGAATCACCCGATAGACTTGGCCGCCGGTGGAGAAAGTGAAATCAACGCGCACATCAGTTTCGCCGATATGGATGATATCGTCTTCCGTATCGCTGCGGCAACAGCCCCAAAGTGCCCAGGCGATCGCTTCTAAGAGGGAGGATTTGCCAGCACCGTTAGGCCCGCAAATGCAAGCGGTGTGCAGGCCGCGAAAGTCTAAAGCAGCTTCGCGATAGCTGAGAAAATTTTTGAGTGTAAGTTGTATAGGAATCATTTAGGCCATCGCGCCATACAATCTATCTATAAATAACACTATTTGTGCGCTGTTGCCTAGTTATTCAATCCAGATCCAGAACAATTGTCAATGCTTCTGCAATTTCTTCCGTAATTGTCTCGGACAAGGTTCTAAGTTGTCGGACAAATCTTTGTTGCGAGACGGAACGGACTTGAAAAGTATCGGCGGCGGAGATTTTCGTTAAGCCATTTTCGCCGCTGGGTTCTAGTCGAACCATCCCATCAAGTGGGGAAAAAAGATCGTTTTATGCTGTAACTGGAACAATTACTTTGAGCCGCAAAATTCCCACTTCATCATCGCTGACAACCACAACAGGTCGAGTTTTGCCGATTTCATCTCCCACCGTTGGATCTAGTCTGACCAGCCAAATTTCGCCCTTACGCATTAGTTTCTACCCCTGCGCTGAGGTATTCTTCCTCTGAATCGAAATACGGTTCGCTGTCGGGCGACCACAAATCGTGAAGTGGCCCTCCTGGTTCATACAAGGGGACTGCTGCTTCTGCTGCTGCTTTTAGTTTCCGTTTTCTCTCGGCCTTGCGCTGGGCTTTTTCTTCTATTTCTTCGCGCATCATCCGCGAAGCTGTTTCGATGATTTCTAAGCGTTCTTCTGCTGTCAGATTTTTGAGTGCTGCTAAGATTTCTGTTTTGGTCACGGTTTTTTCGGGTGCTTGGTGAGAAAGTGCGATCGAACCATCACTATATCTTTCACAAAAATCAATATCGCCGCTCTGTGCTGATGACGCACCCTACATGACCGGTCTGTGCTGATGGTCCGCCCGACATGGATCGCATTAACAGATTTTCCATCATCAAAAAGGGTTGACTGTATTCCTACAGCCAACCCCGCGCATATTTATTTGTCCTGCGTTTGCTCAAACAGCAACACTACCTGGCAACATTCGGGAACGTATAGCCGACCCCGACTAACAATCCCACTTCAGCTCCGTCCACAAAACCAACATTCAGTCCCGCTGTTGCTGTAAAATTTGTAGACAGAGGCACATCTACACCCCCCGAAATCAGGAAGCCCAAATTACCGTCATCCCCGGTAGAAATTATCACGCCAGCACCTAGATAAGGAGCAGCACTAATCACAAAATCCTCGCTGACTTCGACGGCATTTTGAGATACAAAATCGAAGGTAACGGGAACTAGAAAAGCTAAGTTGTCGCGGAACAAAACAGTCGGTCTCACCGACAAATTGTTCGTCAAACCGATTTTGCTAACAATGGCAAATGAACCGTCGCCTAAGGCTGAATCTCCGCCAAAACCTAGATTGCCGCCAATGCCGATGTAGCTGGGCCCAGAACGGGTAGCTCGGCCTGGTCGGATTGGAGTTCCTTGAGCCACTTTTTTAGTTGGTTCCGAGACAGTTGCCGGTGTTTCAGCAACTTTCGGTTTGTTTGTCAGAGCTGAGGCGGAAGTGCTGACAGGATTGCTCAACAATTCTTGTGCTGTTTTGACTTCTTTTTCTGCCTTGGTTGCAGTCGGTTCAGAATTATTGCGATCGGCAACAATTGAGGTAGGTCGATCGCTCTTTTTGGCAGTCTCGCTTGTTGACTGCACTTTGACGCCATTATCAGCAATCTCAGCGGTTGCTTCCGACTTTTGTGTCTCAGCAACAATGGAGGTATTTTGCTCGGTTTTTGTCCCAGCAATTTCCTCAGTTGTTGCTTCCGATTTTTCGGGTGCAGCAATAGATACTTGCAAGTTGGCTGCCGGTTCAGAGGCTGCTGGCTCTGCCGTTTCTGTTAGTTCGCTCCAACTGATTGAATCAATTTTTGTATTACTAGCCGTTGTTTCTGCGTCGCGTTTAACTGCTGAAGTTGCCGCAGGATCAGAAATTTGGTCAATATTTTGAGCTGCCATTGTTGCAGTTGTAGCGACATCGGGCAACTGGCCCGTTTCAGCTTTCGCTGACAGGGTACTGCAACAAACAGCTAAAGCTGCAAGATTTATTAACGCGAAAGTAGACTTGGAAAATAGACTCTTCATAAGAAACTCCTCAATGAACGGTGTGTTAAAAGTTTGACACTCTCCGACTATCAGGCGCGGGGATTCTTGGTTCAACGAAACCACTTAATCTAGAGTCCTTGCGTCATCTAGACTAGAGGTGGGATTCTCCCCAAGCGTTAATTCGGGTATGCCCTACCCTATTTGCATTGCTGCAAGTCCTGTTTAAGTTTGAAACAAATTTGTTTCAAAATACTATTAGTCTAGCCCCTATAAATCTTTTAACCACTGCTAGGAAGAAACTAGAACAATGCAGTAGAACCGCAGAGATTTAATTGTCAAGGTTCAGTGCTTTGCCGTTGGACAGCAAGGTTTTTATAGTGGTTGATTACCGCCACTATAATTAACAAGCCTAGCTTAAACCGACGACAATGGCAAGAACAAAAGTATACTACGATTTGCGGCTAACTGAAATTGAATGGGAGGAGTTAGTTGCTTATATTGAATAAAAAGCCGTTCTAGATAGACGGGGCTTTAAACCCAATTTCTTGGTAAGTGTTTGAGGGCGACCGTCGAGAGCTTTGCTAAAAAAAGACACAAATATGAGTTGTGTTGTTCCTAGATTGGCACTCAATCGTTGAAGAGTCAACTCTCAAGCTGATTAGATTCAAGAACCGACGGCGGGTTTAGAGGTTAATTTTAATTTACCGATCGCTCGGCTAAAAATCAATCCTAGGGATGATTTCACCCTTAATCCAGTTTAATTGAGGGGTCGATCGGGCGCCTCGCTTGCATTCTACAATACTGTACTTGAGGGCGCCCCGCGGCAGAACCCTCAGAATCCTGTTTTTGAGGGCGCACCAGCTCGAAACCAAGAGACAGCAAGCTTTCAAAACAGTTTTGGCAGCCCCTAGTCCAAAGCAAGCGCAGTTGCACCCACGCGAGCGGCTGCTGCAGGGTGCCTGACAAGTAATGTAGAATAATAGCACCGATCCGAGAAAGATTTGTGGCTCTATCGTGTCAAAATTCCTGAATATTATGAGAATTATGTAAAATTTAGTGTTCTATTAGTAAAGTTTAGCCTTCGCTTTCGGTCAGGGTCTAACCATCTAACAACAGCACGCAACTCAACAAGTAAAAACATACAAAGTATCTCATCTCAACCTGACTTTATGAGCAAAGTTCTAGTCATATTAGGCGAATTGAGCGATCGCGACATCGATTGGATGCTCGCCAGCGGCACCCGCACCCAAGTCCACCCCGGCACCACCCTGATCACCGAAGGTAAGCCCTTAGACGCCCTGTACATAGTTCTGGATGGAACTTTGAGCGTTTCTGCATCATCTTTGGGCGGCAAAGAAATTGGAACAATTATTGCCGGGGAAGTGTTGGGCGAAATGTCTTTTGTAGACGGGAGGCTTCCTTCTGCTAGCGTCACGGCAATTGAAGAGTGCCTCATTCTGTCAATTCCCAGGCGGCTGCTAACTGAAAAACTCGAGCAAGACGTGCTTTTTTCCCTGCGGTTTTATCGGGCGATTACCAAATTCCTGTCCTCGAGACTGCGGGGTACAGTCAAACGCTTCGGCGAAGATACTGATTATTTAATATATCAAGACCCCGACGACGAGCGCGCCATCCCGCAAAATTTGGAAAATCCAGATTTGGCTGAATCTAGATTTCAATGGCTGTTGCAGCGTTTGAAGGGGATTTGAAGTTCGGCAACTGATGAGTGTAACCGAGTTAACGGATGTTGAGGGGAGTTCGGCAACGGATTTGATCCATTCGAGGAGTTAACGAATGGATGTTGAAGTTTGAGGGAAGAGGTTCGAGGGAAGAAGGAAAAAATAAGATAATCCCTTTTGTCTCTTGCTTCTTTTTCTACCAATGCCCCATTAACAATTGGCAATTGGAAATTGGCAATTTCCAGTTACCAATTTCCAATTCCCAATTAGAAAACATATTTTTCAGCGACGCGCCAGTAGCGGGAAAAACGCTTCAAATCAATGTAACCACCGTAGCGGACAAAGGGTTCGTGCGGTAAAACTTCTACAGGGACCGATCGCTTAATTTCCCGGCAAATATCGTGAAACCGAGGACTGGGACTTTCCGCAGTCACCACTTGATTCGCGCCGGATTCGATCGCAAAAGCGATAACTTCCGCAGCCACATCGCCCCGCCGAATAACTACCGGCAACTCCAGCAAACATTCGTAAATAAACACCATTCGTTTGAGACTCAACTGCCATTCCTCAATGAGCGCATCATCCCAAACCCAGATTGCAGGTGCCTCTGGGTGCGCTTGAAAAGCGGGGCCTTCAGGACTCAAACAGTCGCCGTGCAGCCAAATAATCGGATCGTTCATAAATTGGGAATGGGGAATGGGGCATCGGGAATTGGGCATCGGGAATGGGGCATCGGGAATGGGGCATCGGGAATGGGGAATGGGGAATGGGGCATCGGGAATGGGGCATTGGGAATGGGGCATCGGGAATGGGGAATGGGGAATGGGGCATCGGGAATTGGTATTTGGTAACTAATGACAACAGTTAACCGTCAACAGACAACAGACAACAGTCAACAGTCAACAGTCAACAGTCAACAGTCAACAGTCAACAGTCAACCAGTAAATTTTTAATTTCTGCGACTTTTTTTAGGGCGTTCCCAACTTTTAGAACCGCCGCTGCGATCGACCTTTTCTCCCGCAGGAAACAACTTGCCTTCCAAATATTCGTAAGTACCCTCAAAATCGCATTGCCCGTACAGAGGACAATCGCCACAATAAACCGCCTTAGTGTAACGCTCCAAATTTTCCCGATTAAAAAAATAAGGCTTGTGGCTAAAAGTGCTGGCTACCCACTGCCAAGAAAGATTGTTGCTCGCCGGATCTCCATCTAGCAAGTGTTGCAAAAACCAGCGAGCTCCGGCTTGCCAGCGCACGCGGCGCCAGTGTACCAGATAAGCAGCAGTCCACATCCGCTGGTGGTTGTGCAAATAACCAGTTTCTCGCAACTCGCGGCTGAAACTGTCGATGCAAACCAAACCAGTCGTGCCCTCCACGACATCCTCCGGCAGAGTTTCGCTGTAATCTGAAGCAGTGTAACCAGTTTTGTAGGCTTCCCGGTCTTCCCAAATCCCCTTGCCCAATTCGGCGTACAGTCGCTGCCAATAATCCCGCCAACCCAACTCGTTGACGAGTTTTACGGCCTCTTCTCGATGCCGCACCTTCTCCAGCACGGCATCCCGGACTTCCGCAAGACTCAAAACGCCGTAGCGCAAATAGGGCGACAAACGCGTTACCGCACCGTTGAGGAAATTGCGGGTTGAGGCGTACTTGCCGGGGTCAACTTGTTGCAGGGCTGTCTCGGCTGCTTTCCGCCCGCCGTTAATCGGGGCTACGCTGCCGTCCCGGGCGGCTGCTTCGGGGAACTGTTCGCGCACGTAGGTAATTAATTCGTCGCGGCTAGCAAATTCCCGCTCCATGTCCTGACTCATTGTTTTTTCTCAAGCGCCTGTTATTGTTTCTTAATGTTAAAGCTATTTGTTCGGGCGTGCCTGGTCGATCGCCCGTCCATTGCCACGAGTTCCTGGTAACGTACAGTTTGCCCCGACCGCAATTGATCGTCAGCCCTCCGCCAAAATTAGCATCAAAGTCAGTACACTCAGGGATAGATATAATACCAAAATCTCATGGAAACTTTTCCGGCGGACGCGTCCGCGCGAGCCAGCTTAGCTAACCGACAGCAGCAAGGTACAAAACAACTGGAAAACAGCGAAGTTCAAGAGTTCGATCGAGCCATGATGCGCCGCTGCATAGAATTGGCTCGCCGGGCTCTCGGCAAAACCGCACCCAACCCCCTCGTCGGTTCTGTAATTGTCCGAGACGGCAAGATTGTCGGCGAAGGGTTTCATCCCGGTGCCGGTCAACCTCACGCCGAAGTTTTTGCGCTCCGCGAAGCGGGGGAACTCGCTGAAGGAGCGACTGTCTACGTGAACCTGGAGCCATGCAACCACTACGGGCGGACTCCTCCTTGTTCCGAAGCTTTAGTTAAGGCCAAGGTGGCAAAAGTAGTGGCTGGCATGGTCGATCCGAATCCTTTGGTAGCTGGCACTGGGCTGGCCCGGTTGCGAGAGGCTGGCATTGAAGTGGTCGCTTCGGTAGAAGGGGAAGCTTGCCAAAAACTCAACGAGGCTTTCGTGCACCGGATTTTGCAGGGCCGGCCTTTGGGAATTTTGAAATATGCGATGACTTTGGACGGTAAAATTGCTACCAGTACCGGCCACAGCGCTTGGGTGACAGGCGAGGAGGCTCGGAGCGAGGTACACCGGGTGCGCGTCGGCTGCGATGCTGTAATTGTTGGGGGAAATACAGTGCGTCTGGACAATCCCCTACTAACGAGTCACCAACCTGATAGGAATAATCCCCTGCGGGTGGTGATGAGCCGCACTCTGGATTTGCCGAAGTCGGCTTGGTTGTGGGAAACCTCTGTGGCGGCTACTTTGGTGCTGACTGAACCTGGGGTTAACCCCGAATTTCAGGAATTTTTGATCGCCAAAGGGGTGGAAGTTGTGGAGATATCGCCACTGACGCCGAGTAATGTTATGGCTTATTTGTACGATCGATCTTTTCTTTCTGTACTCTGGGAGTGCGGTGGCACTTTGGCCGCGAGGGCAATTGCTGAGGGTGCAGTTCAAAAAATTATGGCTTTTATTGCTCCTAAAATTGTCGGCGGTCAAGGATCTCCAACTCCTGTGGGAGATTTGGGGTTTTCCGCAATGACTGATGCTTTGACTTTAGAGCGGGTTTCTTGGCGAGCGGTGGGTGCAGATTGTCTGGTGGAAGGCTATTTGAAAATTAAAGATTGAAAGTTAAAAGCGAGTCTTTTTAGTTTGTGATTTTTAACTTTTAACTCCTTTTATGGTTGAAATTCTGATTTGGAGTTTGATGGTTGGCAGTCTCGGCTTGGAGGTGGCGCTCGCGGGTGTATTGGTGAGCCACGAGCAATTGGTGGTGTGGCAAAAACACGACGAGGAGGAGGAAGTTTTGACTCGGTACGAATCTCAAGAGGATAATGTTAATGCGCCTGAAAATGCGCATGAAAATGCCAATCCCAAATCGCCTTCCAATCCTGTTAATTTGAAGGTTTGGGAGTACAAGATTGTGCGGGCTAGCAGCGATTTGTTTCGCAATCCTGCGATTTTTCACAAGCTGTGCCGGGAAGAAGAGGAATTTGGCTGGATTTTGCTTGAAAAGCTCGACGACAGGCGGGTGCGGTTCAAACGTCCGATCGCCCTGCGGGACGCCCCGAGGCCGAATTTACCGCCGTTTGACCCTTACCGCACTCATTACGGCCCGCTCTCGAATGCTATGACTTGGGCCGCGGCGATCGTATTTCTGAGTGCGATCGTCCTTCCTGCTGTTTTGGGCTATGCTTTGGTGTCTACTACTCTCACCAGAAGTCGCTCTAATTGGCCTCCGACACCTGTTCAATCTTTGCCCTCTCCCAGGGGGCGGGGAACTAATAATTAAAACCTCGGAAGGAAGTTCGGCAACCGGTGCTGGCTCATGAGGGAATAGCCATCATTTTGTCAATGGGTATAGCGGTTCTCAAGTGAGTGAGGTATTCAGCAATCAATTAACAATTCCTCAATTTCCCCATCTTAAATCTCAAATCTCCAATCTCAATCTGTAGCTCATATATATGAGAAAGGCTATAACTCCTACTTATATCATTTCTCATAAAAGAATGCAACTTTAGGTAATATCATGGACGGTTACACCGTCCGTGATGTTGACGGTTGACGGTTGACAGTTGACAGTCAACAGTGAACTCGAATTTACTATTCCGATGCTAAGGGATTTGATATAAGCTCCCCACCGCTCATTAATGTCTACCCAAACTTACCCAGACTTTAACAATCTGGGTAGGTAGGGATGAGCGTGCATGACTCAGCCGTAAAAAAGACCTTACTAATTTGGACATATTATGAAGCTGCCTAAATTATCAGCACCTGTGAAAAGACCAGAACTCATTCACCCCTACCATTCTGTGGATGTTGTGAACGGTCGAGCGGAAGATTTGGTTGACATTCGCATTGATTTGATGCACGGGGAAAATTACAATTACCCGGCAGCTTTTGCTTACCGCAGTTATCAACAGCTTAAAACTTTTGGTTGTGGCTGCTAGGGAGGCAGGCGGTAAAAACCACTTTTGTCATTTTTTCTACCAAAAATAACGGCTGATTTTTTAACTAAAAAGTTTAGATATGAAAGGGGAAACTTAGCCTCATTCTCCCATTCATATCTAAACTCTTAAGCCAGCAGGAATCAAAGTAATGACTAATCTCCTAAAGAACAGCCGACCCTTTCTGACATTTGACGGGCTAGACAGTTATGTTGCCCTCCCCCATATTTCCTGCGAAATAGGCAACAACTTTACCCGAGAAGCTTGGGTGAAAACCCAAATAAATAAACGGGGGCAAAGGGTATTTTCGGAGCATCAGGCTTGGGCTTTGGTTTATTTAACAGCCAGCTTCGGTTCACGGTTTATAAAAGAAAAAATTACAACACTACCTCAGCTAAGCTTGTAGCAGGCACTTGGTTTCATCTAGCGCTAGTATTGGAAGCTAACAGCAAGCTGCATTTTTATGTAAATGGTGAACTCCTGCAGACTTGGGATGGCAAACGCCGGAAAAGATCTAGCAGCATTAGTTAGTTCATTGGTAATAACAATTCTTAAATTGCAGAATGCTGGCATGGTCAACTTTCGGAAATCAGAATTTGAAATAAATACCGCAGTCAGGCAGAACTTCAAGCGGATATGTCTCGCTGTTTGGCGGGGTATGAACCGGGACTAGCCGGGCTATTGACCTTTAAAGAAAGGTACGGCCAATACAGTTTGCGACAAGACTCAAAACGCTAATCACGAGACAATTCACGGGGTAACTTGGGAGTTGTCTGAGGTTCCCGTGCTCGCTGAAGTAATTGAAACACAGGAGATAGTTACTATGACGAATGCGAATACTGTGCAATAACGCTTGCAAACAGTGCTGAACTTTGACGGCATTGATGACAAGATTGATATTGATTATGCCAAGGAAATTAATTCCACTACGTTCACTGTTGAGGTGTGGGTAATGTTTATTGGAGGCGATGGATAAAGATCGGTATTGACTTCGCGGGATGGGTCGGATGTAGATGGTGGCAAGGGCTAAGGGAAATGAAGCAGGGTTAGTAGGCTACGGGTCGCTGTCGGAAGGGTCTGGAACTTTGGCGCGATAAAATGCGAAAAAACCTCAAAATCGCAAGATTTACGGAGACGCAGTTTGGGGTCAGTAGATGATGCCAATTATTGACGCGCCAGACCCAAAAGACCGTTTTACCTTTCACTTTCTTTCGCTAAAGTTAACTCTGAGATAGTAAAAATATACCATGCCTCAAACAGCGATCGCTAACTAGGCTCTCTCCACTTTTATTAGGTGTAAAGCGAGTTCTACAAATTTGCAACTACTACGCAACTCGAGAAAGCTCGGTGATTCTGAGTTCTCAAACTAAAAAGGCAAAAAAAACCATGAAAAAAACTCTCAAACCCCAACAAACTGCCCCTGTATCGCGGACAACTGTCGGTAATAGCAGCCAAGTTGCCGTCGAAGCGGCTTTCTCGATTGGGTTTAGTTCACCGTCTCCTTTTGCGGGAGACGACGCGGAGTAATCCTGGCAGATTACCACAAACCCTAAACTTCAAAAGCCTTGTTTAAGGGTTGAATTGGTACGAAATAAGCCTTCTATAATTTTTTTTTAGCTGGGCGAATCGTGCCAATCGCGAAGAAAAACCTTCGGTGCTACCGACGTATCAAATAGGACTTGGGCGCTCTATTAGCAGCGATAAATTGACGTAAAATTTCTGTCAGTGCTGAGTTTTATAATCCCTGAGCGATCGCTATTCAATTTGACAAAATTCTTACTATAAACCAAGGGATGAACGAGGGGCGAGCGCTCTTCAAATTCCAGCAATTTATCAACATAATTTCGGCTTATAAGGTTGGGTTGCTGTTGAAACATGGTGCTATTTGCTGCGAAATAAAAATTCCATATAAAAAAATATAGAAAATTTTTCCCGAAAAAAGCTTGACAACTTTCGATAAAGTGTTAATGTAATTAAAAGTAAAGTGGGTGAAAGTTGCCACGCGAAAACTATCCGCACGGCTAGCCGGGAAAAGTAAAAGCAAAAGGTGACGCTCACAAAAACCCTTACTGAATAATCAGGGAAAAATCTACCGAAAGAAGACTTGTATGAAGAAGAAATCTTTGCGCCCCATTCAAACTGCCCCTGTGCAACGGCACAGCAGTGCCAATTCAGCTAGTAGCCCAGTCGGTCTGGCCGCCTCAATCGCCAGAGGGATATAGGGGTATTGGGAGGAAATCGCCATGCCGGATGAGATAGCATGATGGATGGAGTCATAGAGGGAATTACGTGGATACCTCTTGCGGGCGACGACGCGGAGTAATCGCTTCCACAGTATGACTCACCTCAAAAAATCTCAAAACTCAGTTTCTACCTCATGATTGCGCTCTATTGGTAGCGATAAATTGACGTACAACCCTTGTCAGTTCTTCATCTTCGGATATCTGGTACGGGGGTGGCAGGGAAACAGGAGTTGGATTTTTTGGGGTAAGTAGTTGAACCTTTATCGAAAAGATGTACAGCAGTGAGTAGCTTACTTCCCCAGTGGCACTTGCTTGGGTTCTTCTCCTGGGGCTTGTACTTTTGACAGAAGCTTTTGTACTTTCTGGCACATTCTTCTAAGCTGTTTCCTAGTCGGAGAAAAGCGGGATGCCACAAAGTTAACCCGTCATCAGTTAAACGTTCATAACTGACGTAGTTGCTAAAATCATAGAACAAACCATAACGCATTTTCGCAGCTTTGGGATTACCATGAATGTAACGCAGGGTATTTAACGCTCTTTCCCTATCTGAAGCAAGAAACCCTTCACAGTAATACCGCTTCTGGCAAAAAAGCCCCGTCCGCCTTAACATTCTGTTGGAACACATAGTCGTGTACCAATTGAGAAAGTGCATAATTTTTGGCAAGTCTCCCGGTTGAGCAGGTTCGAGCAAATAATGAACGTGGTTGGACATAATACAAAGAGCGTAGAGCTTAAATCTTGTATTTATCCAACGCTTTCTTAATTGCATAGAGAAACACCTCCAGATATTCACGCCCTCCTAATTTAAACTCGCGGTTATTGGAACGGGTGGTGATATGGTAAGAATATCCAGTTTTTAAATGACCGCGTTTTCTGGGCATTGACTCTGTGTGACCTTGATTAAGGCCTATAAAGCTTACTCATCCAAATATTAGCAAACAATGAAAACCTTGTTAGAAAGCACCAACAAACTTTACTACATTGGCCTTCATAAGCGTGTCTTTGAAGTCGAAAATCTCTACTCCCTTGATATTTTCGAGAACTTTGTCGAAGAAATTGAAAAAACCTCCAAAAATTGTATACTTGAATCTTCCTGTAAAATGGATAGAGACAAATTTTATCCTGCTCGGTTTAATATTGGTTTTGATCTCCAAAATGTCGAACAAATCAACGCAGTCTATAACTTTTTTCGACAAGTAGAAGCGGGTGCCGATGTGGAAGTAAATTATTCTTTAATTCAGCAATTTTTCCTCGAGGACTTAGACTTCAGTAAAATAACAGAATTCATGGTGGGAGTTGATTTACGACAAGAATTAGCTAAATCAAAATTAAAGCTGGCACTAACGATTACAGATTATCCAGAAAAGCTAAAACTAGCTATAGCGTTGCACGGGGGATTAGACGAAACTCTTCAGACGCTACTTGTAAGTAATAGCTTACATCTGGGTTTTGATTTGAGCCTGAGTGGTGGCAGCGACATTGAGCTTTATCCTAATATTTTCAAGCACGAGCTTCAACAACCTCATATTCAGCAAAGGTTAGCCAAGGTTTTGTCAACCCAAGCCTTACAACCTTTACCTGCGTCCCTTAGATTTGGTGTAGGTTTATCCAAAGCAAATGCAGAAAAAATAGTCTATTACTACTTGGAAAACTTTGACGATTTTCTCAAATATTTTGCTGCTAATGATACTGCCCGTAGAGTCCACGCTTATTACCGAGAACAACCCGTGAAGGAAATGTGCGTAGGTTTGCCAGAAAGTCAATTACTAGCAGGGACAATTCAAAAAATGAATTTGTACTACGAGATTTAACATATTTAAATCTAAATTCTTATTGAGTTTTATTTCTTGTCATCATCTAAAAGCGGTGCGTTACGCTGTCGCTAACACAGCCTACGCATAACGAAACAATAATCCAAAATTAAACTATGCCTGACCTGACGCGATTCCCGGTCTTGCCCAACTTTGGTCGCATACTCTAGGCGACCCCCGCATCAAAATGGCTGGGATCGACTGTTCCGCCGACCCAGATGGCGAACTATCTGGAACAAAACCCCTCGGAAGCAAAAGCTTTAATTTGGAGGCTGAATCAGGAATTAAGGCGGGTTTACGCCATTGAACCGAAAGGGTAGTTTGGGGCGGATGTGTAGGAAGCTCTCATACAATTGCTAGCAGCACAGTGGATTGCACCAGAAAGTGAAGATTACATCGAGCGGATGAGCCTCCCGGGAAGGCTCAGCGGTGGCACGGTTGAACTGTTTTTCGGGCAATCGGTGCCGGTGATTGAACCGCGAGTGACGCGGGGAATGTATGGAACAAGGGTAGCATCGAAGTGCAAAAAAGCCCGTTCTGCCGGCTCAATAGCGACTGTTGGGATGTGAAATTGAAGTTTTTTGATTGAGAAAATAGCGATCGAGCTAAGAAAGTTTACCGCTTTACGATTGATGTGATAGATGTGATGCCGGTTACTTTGGGTGAAGTGCGATCGCAGTCTGTGGGGAATTAATTACTCCCTGGTTTTTGTCTGCAGGTTAAATAGGCGATCGCTCTTAAGGGCGATCGCCTCCGCGCCGTTATGCCCCTATACGGTTCAGTAGACAAGATTGCAAAAGTCCTTTTAATCAAATTTTAGGACTGGCTAGAAGCCCGAGCATTAGCCACATATTTCATTTTTCGTTTACCTACTAGCCCGCCGTAGGTTCAAACCTACGGCTAATAGCTAAAGTCCGTTTTAACGGACTAAAAGAACCAGGAACTTAGTCGGTTTTAACCGACTTACGCTATTAGTCAGGGGCTTGAGTTCCTGGTGGGATAACGGCGCAGTGAGGGTTTCAGGAGATGTGGGTAATGACAAGGACTCGCGTGCCCATCCCACAAGAAAAGAAAAATTGTGGGATGGCTTTGAGCAGCATCCTAATTATTTTTGCAATCTTGTCTATTAAATTCAAAAATTTTCTTTAATTCGGCAGAATGCTTTCCACCTTCAGCTACGGCTGCCTTCGACTCTCAACCATCCTGTCATACAAGCGGCGTCGGAGAAGGAGTGGATAGCAATCTCAAGTTGTAATTTGTATCGCCTTGAAATTGAGAAACGCGGACGAAATAAGTTCCCGCAGGCAAAGCCCCATTGCTAACAATTGTTTCTGATGCCGTGCCTAAATTGTTAGACGAAGCAATAATATCGTCTAATCCAACTGCGCCGTTGCCGTTGATATCCTGAATTAATTCTACATCAACATCGGCACTCAAACCGTCAACAGTTACACTGAAAAGGCTCGGAGTATTGAGGATGAAACTGTAAAGGTCGGCTGGTTCAGCAGTTCCCACAAAATCGCTCGCTGTTTGAATTTCTCCGAGAATGCCCAGGCTTTTTGCTGCGTTCAAATTTTCGGCGGGATCGGGGAGAGTGCTCAACAGTCCTTCTTGTAGGCCGAATTGAATGTAGTGGTCGATCGCGCTTTTAACTGCGCCGCTTTGGACTGCTGCTGCTACCAGCGGATATTTTTCTAGATAAAAGCTGGGATCGAAGAAAACGCTGGGTTTGCGGTTTTCTAATTGACCGACTTTGAAGTAGTGTTCAAATGCGGTAAATTGATTTGTTTGGACTGCTATCTGAACGTCTGGGTTGCTTGCTAGATAAAAACCAACATCGAAGAAAGGGTTGGGGTTGCGTCGTTCAAATTGACCGAATCTGATAAAGTGGTCGGCGGCTGAAAAGCCGTTGAGTTTTGCTGATACCGCTACATCTGTATTGGTGTCTAAATAATAGCTGGAGTCGAACAGGGCATTCGGGTCGCGATTTTCAAATTTGCCAATTTTTCGGTAGTGATCGAAGGGACTCGATACCGTGCCTCTGGCAACTGCTAGGGCGACATCTGGGTTGTTTTCGAGATAAAATTTGCTGTCGAACAGTGTTCTCAGGGTTAGCATTATTAAAAAAATCTCTCTGGACTTTAGTCTGGAAAGTGCACGATCGAGAATCCAGTTTACATCAAAGTTTTGTGAGGATGTCTTAATTATGGCTAAATCTGCACTGATGGCAATGCTGCGCCGCGCTGCGACTATTGCTCAGAAATCAAGGGAAACGGGCATTCCGGCTGATGAACTGCTGGGGATGCTGAGCGATGGCATTCCCAATTCTCGCCTATCTCGGCGCCGCTTGCTGCACGGGGGCTTAGCTGCTGCGGGGGCTGTGGCTGCTGCGACTTTTACTAGGGAGGGAGAGGGAGCTTTTGCTCAACAGGGCCGACGATCGCCGATTTTGGTTGTGGGTGCAGGGATTGCGGGTTTGACGGCGGCTTATCGCTTGCGCCAGGCGGGCGTGCGCGCCGATATAATCGAGGCAACTAACAGCGTAGGGGGGCGGATTCGTACTGCTTCAAAGGTGGCTGGAACGCTAATTCCGGCAGAGTTGGGGGGAGAATTTATTGACACCGGCCATACTAATTTAATCTCGCTGGCGACGGAATTGGGTTTGCGGGCGATCGATTTAGTTGACGTGCAGCGGGGACTGGTGAAGGATACTTTTTTCTTCCAAGGGCGCCGCTTTTCTCTTGAGCAAATAATTGCAGGTTTTGCGCCGCTAGCGAGTAAAATTAGGGCTGATTTGCAGGCGGTTGGCGATGAAATTAGCTATCTTGATTTTACAGAAGCAGCGGAAAGATTGGACAATACTTCGATCGCTGAATATGTAGACCAAGCTGATACCAGCACGATTGTCCGGCAGTTACTCCGCATTGCTTACACGACGGAATACGGGCGAGATCCTGAAGAACAGTCGGCGTTAAATCTGCTGTTTTTAATCGGTTCTGAACCTGACAGTTTTGAATTGTACGGCAACAGCGATGAGCGTTATCAAATTGACGGCGGCAACAGTCAAATTATCAACCGTTTGGCGGCTCAATTGTCTGGTTCGATCGAGGCGGGGACGGTTTTGGAAGCGATAAATCTTTTGCCGGATGGGCGCTATCGGGTGAGTTTGCGATCGGGACAAAGCGCCTTCGATCGCACTTACGAGCGAGTGTTGTTAACTTTGCCCTTCAGCACTCTGCGAGAGGTTAACATTAACGTACCTTTGCCCCAACCAAAGCGCAGGGCGATCGAGCAATTGGGTTACGGTACTAATTCTAAGTTAATTACTGGCTACCGCAGCCGAATTTGGCGGGAACTTTATCGCTCGACTGCTTCTGTTTATAGCGATTTAGGATTCCAGAATACCTGGGAAGCTACGCCTTTTTTTCCTACTCCTAACGGCTTGATAACTAATTTTACAGGAGGCAGACAAGGTTTGTCGATCGGTGCCGGAACTCCCGAAGACCAAGCACAAAGATTTTTGAACCAAATTGAAAGAGTTTTTCCCGGAGTGAGAAATTTGCGATCGGGCAAAGCTGTGCGAGCTTATTGGCCGGGAGAACGCTTTTTCAAAGGTTCTTATTCCTGCTATTTAGTCGGACAGTGGACGCAAATGCACGGCGTTGAAGGCGAACGAGTTGGCAATTTATTTTTTGCCGGGGAACACACTTCGCTGGAAAATCAAGGTTACATGGAAGGCGGTTGCGAAACGGGACAAATGGCGGCTTTTGAAATTTTGCAAGATTTGGGTTTGACAGTTGCTGCTGAGGCTTTGAATGATCGAACGGCGAGCAGTTTTAACAGTCGCCGTCCCAGCCGAAAAGTTCCCGGATCGCGCAATCTTCGGAATAGAAAGCCCAGTATTAGATAATCTCGTAACGTGGGCATCTAATTCTTGTGGGGTGGCTTTGAGCAACGCGCATCTAATTCTTGTGATGTGACTTTGAGCAACGCACATCTAATTTTTGTGGGTGGGCATCTAGCCCGCCCGAAAATTTCAATTAGTCGCAAGGTACACCATACATAGAGATATGCAATCGTAAAAATTATCGGAATTATCTTGTACAATTTATTGCAAAAACCACATGATTTTTTTACATTTAATAGTAGCTTTATCGAGTTTGCTAATGTCGCCGATGTCGGCTCGCCCTTTGCTTGCAGACGCTACAAATACAATTACTCAAAACTCATCAGTTGACGAGCCGTTTTGCTACATCAAAACCCCCGACGGCAATACAGTAGACTTGGGCAAGTTGTGCCAGAAACAGCCAGCTTCTGGAACTTCCCCAACTTGCATTCCCGGTGCCAACATTTCTGCCAAAGTGTCAATTGCGGCGGCTAATTATGACGGCAACTTTTTTAGCGGTCAAGTGCTTAATCAAGGCTGCAAAACAATCAAGGATGTCAAAGTCAATTATGAAGTTTTGGACGAGTCAGGCAATTTAATTGACAACGGATTTATCTACGCTGAACCCGTTACTCTTGCACCCGGACAGTCTGCCACCTTTCGGGGTGCAGTTGTCGCGGGGGCTAAGGTGCAGGCAACTCATGCAGACGGTCAAGAATGATTTTAGATTTTAGATTTTAGATTTTAGATTTTAGAATTGGACAATTAACCCCACGGATGAATTCGGGGGCTTTGTATCCCGGATGCTTTGGGTGAAGAATGATTTGAGATTTTAGATTTGAGATTTGAGATTTGAGATTTTAGATTTGAGATTTGAGAATTGGACAATTAACCCCACGGATGAATCCGAGGGCTTTGTATCCCGGATGCTTTCGGTGAAGAATGATTTGAGATTTTAGATTTGAGATTTTAGATTTGAGATTTGAGAATTGGACAATTAACCCCACGGATGAATTCGGGGGCTTTGTATCCCGGATGCTTTCGGTGAAGAATGATTTGAGATTTTAGATTTTAGATTAAAGAATTGAAGAATTGAAGAATTGGAAAATTAACCCCACGGATGAATTCGGGGGCTTTGTATCCCGGATGCTTTCGGTGAAGAAAGATTTGAGATTTGAGATTTGAGATTAGAGATTTGAGAATTGGAAAATTAACCCCACGGATGAATTCGGGGGCTTTGTATCCCGGATGCTTTCGGTGAAGAATGATTGTTGAGATTTGTCCGATCGCTGTTATCATATTCTGGCTCAGATATCTCTATGACTTATATCATGTCCGATCGATTAACCATGATATCCCGGTCGGGGCGGGTTTTTGAGATGGGAGATTGTGGGCAGGTATTGTTGGCTCACGGGCCCCTTATATCTTAAAAGAGTGAGTTACTCGATCGCCTGAATCAATCAGGCGATCGTACCGACAAGTGGGTACCGGAAACGTCCGACTGCGAAAAGCGTTGTATATGCCAGCAGCAGTGGCGATGCGTCATCACCCTTTGTTGAAAGCGATGAGTGAGCGATTATTGGGTCGTGGCCAGGTCAAAATGCAGGTAATTGGTGCTTTGATGCGGGAATTGGTGCATTTGACTTTTGGTATTTTAAAATCCCAAAAGCCTTTCGACCCCAGTTGTGCGATCGCTACCTCTTGACTGATCAAGACAGTATTTACAGTTTTAATACCTCAAATTCTGGATTGCCGTAAACCATCTGTTTATCTACCGCCGACACAACTTTATTGCTAGCAGCATCAGAAACTAAACACTGACAAACTAGCTGTGCTACATCTGCCCGGTGAATCGTTCCAGAAACTCGACAATCTTCTGTTAAAATACCGTTGCCTGTTGCAGGTTCCGATTTTAGTCCGCCTGGACGAATCACTGTATAAATTATCCCGCTTGCTATCAAATGATTTTCGGCTTTTTCCTTTTCAATTAAAACCGGGCGCAAAGTTTCTAAAGCTTGGGGCGGCAAAGCGCCGGCACTATTACCGCTGCCGATTGATGAAACTAAAATAAATTTTTGCACGCCTGCTTTGAGGGCCGCATCAATCAAGTTTTTGTTGCCCCAATAATCGGATATTTCTCGATCTTTTGGCAAGCTGCCAATTGTGCTGATTACGGCATGAATTGGCTCGCCGCCTGCCATCGCAGCTTCCACAGCGGCAGCATCCAAAGCATCGCCAGTCACGACTTTGAGGCCCATTGCTTCTAATTCGGTGCTGGTTGCGGGCGATCGCAAAAGTGCTGTTACTTGCATCTTTTGTGCTGCCAGACATTTCGCGATTTCTAAGCCGAGGTTTCGACTAGCACCAGCTAAAAAAATGTGGAATTTTTCTGTCATATTAATTTGGTTTTAAGTTGTGCAGAAATGGGTTTATTTGACTGTGGAACAGTATACAACAATCCTCTGTAAATTTTTTAATTAGTTTTTTTTTACCGCAGAGGGCGCAGAGGGCGCAGAGAAAGAGAGGGGAAGGATTCGCAATTACCTATTCCCAATTTTCCATTTACGTTAGATTTTTTTGCCCACTATTACTACCCAAGATTGAGCTTCGCGGGGTAAGCCGGGGGGACGATAGTAGTGATTGACAATTGCAAATCCCGATTGTTCTAAACAAGGCGCTAAAGTATGATATTCCCATCCGGCAGTATAGCGTTTTCCCGTTGGCCGTTCGTCGTATCCCTCCCAATTTCCCCGGCACATTGACATGACAATTGCACCGCTAACAACTAAGGCTTTGTGCAAATTTTGCAGCACTTTTACCATCTCGTCGCTGGGAACGTGAATCAGGGAAGCATTGGCAAAAATACCGTCAAATTCTGCCTTTGGCAAGTCGAGATTCAGAAAAGATTGCTGCCAAACTTCGCATCCCGATAACTTCTTAGCTATTTCTACAAAAGCCGGAGTTGCATCTAAGCCTACAACTGTGTGTCCTTGGCTCTTGAACGCTACTAAATCTCGTCCCGGGCCGCATCCTATATCGAGAATTTTACCGGGATTGCGGGGCATAGCAGCCGTCAGTGCGTTGCGATTTTGGGATACGTCGTGATGCCAAGTTCCTTCTCGGAAAGATTCGGCAGTTAGCTGGTATTCTGCGATCGTAATTTCTTCGCGTTTGTCCACAATTTCCCCCCCTTGTATGATTTTAGATTTTAGATTTTAGATTTTAGATTGAAGAATGTCAACCTTAGAATAAGGGTTTCTGACTACAATCTAAGAACTTACGGCTGACGCATTTGCTACCTCAGAAATCCGGTTTCTCTTCCCATGCGTAAACGTGAAATATACAGCATATTCCACGTTGATGAATTACAGCAGTCAAGCCTTCAATCGCTGTAGGGAAACGGCACTGCCGCGTCCTCTATCGAAAGCTATGTACCTCACTTACCTAAAAAATGCTGTAGATATTGGGTAGGGACACGGCTGTGCCGTGTCCTAATCTATTTCTGGTATAAGAGTTAAACAACCAGGGTTTTTTGTTCGGATTTGGTAACTGCTGAATCAACTTCTAAGAGAGAACCTTCGGGGGATTCGATCGCAAATCCCGCATCTCGAATCATGTCCCAATCTTGATGGGCAGCTTGTCCGGGAGTTGTCAGATAATCGCCAACAAAGATAGAATTAGCGGGGTAGAGTCCCAGAGGTTGCAGCGATCGCAAATGCACCTCCCGTCCCCCAGCAATCCGAATTTCTTGGCTGGGAAGCAGAAATCGGAACAAACAGAGAATTCGCAAACATTGGCGGGGAGTTAACCTGTTCACATCTGCAAATGGCGTCCCGGGAATCGGAATGAAAAAGTTGACCGGCACGCTAGTAACGCCCAAGTTGCGAAGCGAAAGCGCTAAATCGATCGCATCATCATCCGATTCGCCCATCCCCAAAATCCCGCCGGAACAAGTTGTGATTCCCGCTGCTTTTACGTGTTGGACGGTTTCAACCCGATCGCCAAAAGTGTGAGTCGTGCAAATGTCCGAGTGATATGATTCGGAAGTATTGAGATTGTGATTTACGCGATCGACTCCAGCTTTGGCCAGCCGGTGAGTTTGCTCCTGGCTCAACAATCCCAAACAAGCGCAAATCTTTAGGTTATAATTTGCCTTCACAGTCTCCACAGCATCCACAACGCGATCGAAAGTAGATGCACTGGGTTGGCGGCCCGAAATCACCAAACAAAACGTACCAGCTTTTAACTCTGCTGCGCGTTGGGCGGCATCCAGAATTTTCTCCTTAGCTAAAAGCGGATATTTCTCAATTTCCGCAGTCGAAATTTTTGACTGAGAACAATAATGACAATCTTCAGGACAAAGGCCACTTTGAGCATTTAACAAATAGTGCAGCCTGACTCGGTTTCCCCAGTAGTGGCGGCGCACCCGATAAGCTGCGTTTAGTTGTTCCAGCAAAACCTCATCCGGTGCGCGCAATACGGCTAAAGATTGCTCGCGAGAGATACATTTGCCCGCCAGCGCGTCGTCAGCCAAATCGTTCCAATTGGGTAAATTCATTACTAAAATTAAAGGGTTTACAGAGTATCCAAAACCTGACGAATTACCCGATAAATCGATTCTAGTTCATCAGGAGAAATGCAGTAGGGAGGCATCAAGTAAAGCGTATTTCCCAAGGGGCGGAGCAAAAACCCCGCCTCGAGAAATTTGGCTTTCAATACAGGAGCAATGTCATTAAAATACCCCGAAACGCTTTCGGTTTTCACATCCATTGCTGCGATGGTGCCGCAAGTCCGAATCCGTTCGAGTTTAGGATGATTTGTCAGCCATTGATTCAGGTATTGGCGGTGCAATTTTTCCATCCCTTGATACACATTTGGGTTTTGCTCCAAAAGCTCCAAGGATGCTACACTCACCGCACAAGCTAAGGGATTTCCGGTGTAAGAATGACCGTGAAAAAAAGCTTTGTCCGATTCATCTCGCCAGAAAGCTTGATAAATCTCCTCCGATGCCATTGTGACAGCAATTGGCAAACAGCCGCCAGACAATCCTTTAGACAAACACAGGAGATCCGGCTTCGTTGCAGATTTAACAGAGGCAAACAGTTCGCCCGTGCGGCCAAAACCCGTCATTACTTCATCGTAAATCAACAATACATTAAACTGGCCCGCAAGTTGTGCGAGATCCTGCAAAAACTCAGGGCGACACATTCGCATTCCCCCGGCACCTTGCACCAAAGGTTCGATAAAAATTCCCGCATAGCCGCCCTGCTTTAACAAAAACTCCAATTTCTCCAAACTCGCCGCCTCCTTGCTTTCCACCTCCTCATCGCCGTCAAAAGTCGCCGGAAAAGGAACAACATCCCCAGCAAACATTAAAGGTGCAAAAGATTCCCACCACAGCGAACTTCTGCCCGCAGACATCGCGCCCACAGTATCGCCGTGATAACCTCCCTCAAAACTAATAAAGCTAGTACGGTTAGTTTCTCCGAGATTGCGCCAATATTGAAATGCCATTTTCAGAGCAACTTCAACCGCAGTCGATCCGTTATCAGAAAAGAAAATCCGCGTTAAAGAAGCAGGCGTATGAGTTAGCAATTTATTAGCAAGTTTCAGGGCAGGTTCGTGAGTAAATCCCGCAAAGATTACGTGTTCTAAATTTTGGGCTTGTTCGTAAAGAGCCTCAGCCAGAACCGGATGGCTGTGCCCGTGAACAGTCACCCACCAACTAGAAATGCAGTCCAGAATTTGCCGCCCGTCTGCTAATTCCAGCACCGATCCTTTGCCGCGAATTACCTTCAGCGGCTGGGCAGCCGTTTTCATTTGCGTGAAGGGTTGCCAAATCGGTGAAATTGCAGAATTATGTTCCTGATTCGCAGTCATTTTTACCCATACAACTAATATCAAGTCGCCTTTTAATATAGCAATTTTAACTCACTTATGAACTTTTTATTTTTGATTCTTTCTTCTTCTCTTCCTTCGTGTCCTTAGCGTCTTCGCGGTTCGTTCAAAAAAAATCTAGTTTGGTGTTGAGGGCGGCTGCCCTGCAACGTCTGCCGCCAGATCGCGTATTCCCCGGCGGCGGTTAAAATTGTCAGTTACAATTTTCGACCTTTCAGCAAATAAGTCGTCATTGCTCCTTTGCCTTTAACATTAATTTTACCGCGCTTTTCCAACAAATACTTATCGCACAGCAACTCATAAGTTGAACTGCTAACTTGAATTTTACCCGGAAGCCCCTGAGATTCCATGCGGCTTGCTGTATTCACAGCATCTCCCCACAAATCGTAAATAAACTTTTTAGTGCCGATGACACCTGCTACAACAGGCCCAGTATTAATGCCAATGCGGATATTGAGAGATTGACCGCATTCGTCGCGGAATTTCATAATTTCTTGCTGCATTTCCAGGGCCATTTCGGCAATAGATTCGGCGTGATTTGTACAGGGAAGCGGCAAACCGCCTGCTACCATATAATTGTCGCCTATCGTCTTAATTTTTTCTAAGCCGTATTGCTCGCTCAAGCTATCGAAACATGAAAATATTTTGTTCAGCAACTCGACTAATTCTGCAGGAGACGTGCGCGAAGATATTTCGGTAAAGCCCACAATATCAGCAAACAAAACCGTAACCTCGGCAAATCCGTCCGCAATATTTATCTGACCTTGTTTGAGGCGATCGGCAATCATTGCGGGTAAGATATTTAGTAATAAACGTTCCGACTTTTCTTGTTCGGCGCGCAATATTTCCTCAGCTTGTTTCCGCTGTGCGATTTCTTTGTATACTCGGTGAAACATTTGATTGAATGCGACCATGAGTTCTCCCAACTCGTCATCGCGCTTGACAGACAGAGAGTAAAAATCAGGTTTTTCTCGATCTTTGCTCAAAGCGTCTCCAGCAGCGATCAAGTCATCGCGCAATCTCAAGATAGGTGCAATTACTGTCACCCCTAAAAAGAACATAGTCACAGAAGTGACAAAGGCTGATATAATGATGACTAATACAGCAATCCGTCCGATAAATGCGTAGAGTTCCGGCTGAACGGTGGAAGCATCGTGGCGAACAATTAAGATGTAATCGCCTCCCAAATGTCGCTCCGTCCAAGCAATATCGTACCGCTTGTCATGGAAATTGTAATTGTGAACTATACGAGCTTTTTTTAGTCGCTCTAAACTGATTTCTGGGGGTTCGCCAAGTGTATATATTAGCTGACCGTTAGCTTGGTAAATAGACAGTCCTAAAACAACTTGAGAATCCTTAGTAATATTTTTTACTTCTTCTTGCAAGAAAGTGCGATCGGAAATATCTTGTTGGAGCAAAAACTCTAGGGAATCAACAGTCGCCCGAGATAGCTGTTCCAGTTGACTTAAAAGTTCATTTTCGCGCCGAAAATAAGAGGGAACTAAAATAATTCCCTCTATGGCAAGAATGCTAGCAAATACCCACAAAGCTATTTGCCTAGACAAGCGAGATTTGAAAAAACTCAAGAATGATAAAATCCGCAAGTACATAAAATTTACTATTTGGCAAAGGGCTAGTTTAGAGAATAGGAAAAGAAATCGGCTTTTTCGTAATAAATTTTGGGTTAGTCAACGAAGTAACTCTGCAGAAACCGCGTTTCTCACATCCCCTGTGTAATTCCTGTAATTGTCAGCAGTCAATCGATTTGAGATTTTAGATTTTAGATTTGAGATTGACCCCACGGATAAATGCTCTTTCTTGAGGACTTTCGATTTGAGATTTGGGATTGATTCCACGGATAAATCACGTGGCGGGTACCACCTTTTAAATTCGCTTGTCAAAAGCCAGCAGCCATTAAGCGTTACTTCTTGGCTAATTACTAACCGCTAATGACTGATGACCCGCCCAAAAACGGATACGAGCCCCCGACTTAACTCGTGGATATATAAAAACTTTAGACCAAAGTTTAAATTCCCAGATTCACCTGTGCAGTAAATCTAAAATCTAAAATCTAAAATCTAAAATTGACTGACTCCGGACTAACTAGCAGACCCCTTAATAATATAATAAACAAATTAAACGGAAAGTGCGCTGGCTAGCCTGCCTGCAAGCAGATAAGTATTCATATCGCCCTTGCCTTTGATGTGGATAATTCCCCTGTCTTCAAACAGATACTTATTTCGCAAGATATCGTAAGTTGATTGTGTGACTTGAATCGCGCCGGCAATCCCGTGGGATTCCATGCGGGATGCTGTATTGACGGCATCGCCCCAGAGGTCATAAATGAATTTTTTAGTGCCAATAACCCCCGCAATTGCAGGCCCGGTATTGATGCCGATGCGAATGTTGATTTCTGCATGATATTTGGCATTAAATTTTGCTAATTCCTCCTGCATACCTAAAGCCATTTCCGCAATGCTTTCGGCGTGGTTGGTGCTGGGGTTTGGCAAACCTCCCACTACCATGTAGGCATCTCCAATTGTTTTGATTTTTTCCAAGCCGTACTTTTCTGTCAGACAATCGAAGGCTGAAAAGATTTCGTTGAGGAAATCGAGCAATTCTTCGGGAGATCTTTGTGCTGAAAGTACGGTAAAGCCTACGATATCCGCAAACAAAATCGTGACTTCTGCGAAGCCCTCAGCAATACTGCTTTGACCGTCTTTTAACCTAGCAGCAATGGCTTCGGGTAAAATATTGAGCAGCAGGCGATCGCTCTTTTCCTGTTCTTTCAGCAATTCTACATTACTTTCTTGCAATTGTGCCGTGCGTTCCCTGACGCGCTGTTCTAATTGTTTAGCATTTTGGCGCAACCTGCTGATAGCTAAAGTTAATCCTGTCACCCCTAAAAGGGAAAGTCCTACTAACAGTAAAAACAGGTCTTTAAGTTTACTTTGAGTATTTTGAGTGATGGTCTCGAGAGGTTGAGTTATTTCTAATATCCCCCGCACATCTCCCACTTTCCAATCAGTTTTAGGACTGTCGGGGTGAGTATTGTGACAGTTAACGCAGCTAGAAGTTAGAATGTCGGCCTCGGCATATCGAAAGGCTGGCTTGCCGCGAAAATTATCAACTTGGGAAAATTTTTCCGTCGGATTTTTAGTCAAATAGGTAATAGCTTGCCGTTCAAAATCGTCTCGGGCTCCGCCTTCTTCTCGTCGCCAGGGAAACGGGTAGTTGCTGTAGAGACGAAGTGAGACTTCGGAATTTTTATTGGTGATATTTTGACCGAGTTCTATTAAGAAAGTAGCCGGAACCGGAATTGTTACTTTTGTCGGGTTGTAGTCGTGGGTAAAGTTAATTGCTTTAGCGGCGTTTAGAGGAGTGACAACATCGTAACTGTAAAGGGTGCGGGCTTCTTTAATAGCTTGGGCGTAGAGGGTGGCATTTTGGAGGGCTTGCGATTCGATTAGGGAGGAGGAAAGACGAGACATATTTGCCATCACTACTCCTACACCTACACAAAATAAAATTGTCACCGCAAGGAGAATTCGCTTATAAATTAATTGGCTGATGGCAGCCCGACTGCGAGCAATCAACTGGCGCATAGTATCCTCAAGTCTGAGGTTTAATCTTTATTTCAATTTATGCACTACTAACATAACACTGCTTGTTCAGACTGTTTTGCTGGCCTCCGGGGTAAAGCAAGACTCTCTGGGTGCAACGGAGGGTTAATTATTGTTTACTGCGAGTGTTTCGCCGATCCGTAAAAATACGCATAAGTTTATAGGGGTTTTCTGTTGAGTGAAGTATAGATGATCGATTAAGGATACAGCGCCGTGCTCTGTCCCTACTTCACGCACTTTTTGTTCAATCTCGGTTAGGATAGCAATTGTAGTCTATGGTTGGCGATCGTGAATTCTGACTCTACTGCCTCACCGGCGCGCCACGAAATTTATCCCGGAGAAGTTTTCGTCAATACTGCCAATTTTGATACGGGCATTCGGCGACTTTTACCTAAATATGACGAAATGCTGGATGTATTAGCAGGCTGCATTGCTAGCGCAAACCACCGCATTTTAGAACTCGGCTGCGGTACGGGGGAACTGACTTTAAAAGTTCTCCAACGCTACCCGTCTGCGGAAATAGTGGCTGTCGATTACTCGCCGCGAATGCTTGATTTTGCCCGGGCTAAAATAGAGTCTGCTGGATACGCAGCCCGGTGGACTGGCATAGAAATGGATTTTGGAGAATGGGCGAACAATCCAAATTTCTCAGGCTTGGGGGGTAAATTCAATGCTTGCATTTCATCTCTGGCAATTCATCATCTTGAGGATGAGATGAAGTTGAAATTGTTTGAACGCATTCGCGAAAGTTTATATGCTGGTGGCTGTTTCTGGAATGCCGATCCTCTTTTAGCAGAATCAGCAGCAATTAAAGATATTTATCAAGCGGCGCGAGAAGATTGGGCGCTAAATCAGGGGGAAACCTTAGCACAAATTCGTGCAAATGTGGGGAAGAGTGTCTCTTACGGGTATTCTAATCCCGATCGCCTAGCTACACTTTCGGCACAGTTGGAAATGCTGGTAAATGCTCGATTTGAGACTGTTGCAGTGCCTTGGAAATACTACGGTATGGCGGTGTTTGGGGGATTTGTTAATTGAGAAAAGCAGTCTGGGAGGCAGAACTTTTATGTGTAGGCTGCGCCCCTGAGCACCTTACTGCTTCAAGAAAGATTGCAGTTAGTATTTTATGTTACTAAGTTATGCTTGAGAAAATATATAATATCAATTCCGGTTGCATGGGAATGATTAAACCGCAGAGTACGCCCCAGAACGCAGAGTTCGAGAACAGAGAGATGAATAATTCCGATGAAGGGCGGATTTGATATAATACTGCGAGCATAAAGGAAAAAAAAATGACTGCAACTGCGATTCAAAGTGTTGACTGGGATGCTTTCTCGTCGGAACTCTCGGGAATCGAAATAATTAGCGATCGCGCGCAAGTTGTCAAGCTATCTCAAGATTATTATCACTTCAGTCCTGTTTTGCAACCTCTCTTAAGTGATAAAACAGGAGATTTAGTAGTGCGTCCCGCCAGCGAAGCGGAAGTTTTGCGGATTGCGGCAGCCTGCGTCAAATCCAAAATTCCGCTAACTGTTAGAGGTGCAGGAACGGGCAATTACGGGCAGTGCATTCCCCTCCAGGGCGGCGTCATTTTAGATACCAGCAAAATGAATAATATTCGCTGGATCAAACCGGGTTTAGCTTGCGTAGAACCGGGGGTGAAAATGTCGGTTTTCGACAAACAAGCGCGAGAAACTGGTTGGGAATTGCGGATGGTTCCCTCAACCTATCGCACCGCAACGATTGGGGGATTTATCGGCGGCGGTAGCGGGGGGATTGGTTCGATAACTTACGGGCAATTGCGCGATCGCGGCAATCTTCATGCTGTTCGAGTCGTTACAATGGAAGACGAGCCCCGCGTTATGGAATTGCGCGGCGATGAAGTGCAAAAAGTCAATCACGCTTACGGCACAAATGGGATTATTACTGAGTTAGAAATTCCCCTCGCCCCTGCTTATGCTTGGGCGGAAATCATCGTCGCTTTTGACGATTTTATGACATCGGCTAACTTCGGTCAAGCTTTGGGCGATGCTGACGGAATTATCAAAAAACTAATTTGTGTTTGTGCTTGGCCGATTCCTGCTTATTTTGCTGCTTTGCGCGAGGAGATTCCTGAAGGTAAGCACTGCGCTTTGTTAATGGTAGCTGAATCTTGTCTGGAACCGCTGCAAGATTTGGTGCGCGAATATGGCGGCACAATTTGCTATCAAAAAAACGCGCAAGCAGCGAGCAAAGGTGCAGCCCTTGCTGAATTTACTTGGAATCATACAACTCTGCACGCTCGCAGCGCTGACCCGTCTCTGACTTATTTGCAGACGATTTTTCCCCCAGATAAAGGTTTGAAATTGATTGAGGAACTGTACAATTATTATGGGGATGAGGTGTTGATGCACTTGGAGTTTTTGCGGATCAATGGCAGGGCGATCGCCGCAGCTTTGCAATTAGTTCGCTACACTACGGAATCACGGCTCAATGAAATTATTCGCTATCACGAAGAGCAAGGCGCGCTGATTGCTAATCCTCACACTTATATATTGGAAGATGGAGGGATGAAAAGTATTAATGTGGAACAGTTGCAGTTTAAAGAGTTGGTCGATCCTTACGGTTTGCTTAATCCGGGTAAAATGCGGGCGTGGTTGGAACGGGATTGAGGGCGATGGTTTTTATAGAAGAAGGAAGAAGGAAGAAGGAAGAAGGAAGAAGGAAGAAGCAGTAATAGCAATGGTTTTAGCGGTTAAGAATGTCCTAACCGTCTTGGCGGTTGCTATAGATAAGATTCGGATCTTGAAATCGCTGCTAGACAAACTTTTGTCCCTCTCTAAGAGAGTAAGAAATCGGTTTTCTATGTCGGAGGTTTTTAGTCAATAAAAACTCAAGTCCTTGCTGCGAACAAAACTTGTCAATTTAAGGGACGGGGGCGGTAATTTCTTCTGGTGCGATCGCGGGTGAAGGCACTGTTTGGTCTTGTTTTTGCAGCAAAAGGCGCTGTTTGTTGCGAAATTCTGCGGCCGCATCGTTCAAATTTTGGCGCTGTTCGGTAGTAAATTCTTCCATGCTGCGGCCGCCTCCCAATTGGGATCTGTGAATTAAATCAAATATTCCGCTGCCGCTGCTGCGGCCGGAAAAGGGGTCGGTATTGTCTTGAGTTTGAAAGTCTTGCAGCGGTTGGGCATTATTTAAACCGCTGGCTTGGGCGAAGCTTGCTTGAGGGGAGAACAGAGCACAGGATGCGATCGCGCTTGCAGCAATCCCCACCATCAATTTGCCGGATTTGGAAGTTTTGGTCTTCATAATTTATTAGTTGAACTTTCAAAAAAACAATTCTATCTCAACAATATTCTGACTTGTGACTAAATATTATATTACTTCGCTGGGGCTAAGGACACGGCAATGCCGATTGGTGTCAACTTAAGCTTTTAGTCGGCCAGTCCTCCCTCACCCGGCACTCCGCCTGGGAATGAATTCCCTGTCTCATAGCTAAAGTCCTCTCCAAGAGGACTGAAGAACTCATTAGTCCTATCGCTGACCCGGCACTCCGCCTGGGAATGAATTCCCTGTCTCATAGCTAAAGTCCTCTCCAAGAGGACTGAAGAACTCATTAGTCCTATCGCTGACCGGCACTCCGCCAGGGAATGAATTCCCTGTCTCATAGCTAAAGTCCTCTCCAAGAGGACTGAAGAACTCATTAGTCCTATGCAAGAGGACTTTGGCTTTGAGGTTCTTGTTTCAACGGCTGACGGACTATCGGTTTTACCTTAAGTTGACACGACCAAAGGCACGGCGCCGTGTCCTAGAATTGACGGTGCAGGTGAAACGATCGCCCTTCCTCACGCAAACCGGCGTCGCAGCAGCGGTTGAATGCTCAGCAGTGCCACCAAATCAAAGGCTAGCAATACTAACAGCGCTCCTCCAAAGGTGACTGTACCCCAAGGAGCCTGCATCACGACACTGGCTAGGGACCAATCGCTGTGCAGGTACAGGTAGCGGATGGGTTCGATCGCGTAACTCAGAGGATTGAGAGTCACCACAACTTGCAGCCACTCTGGCATAAATGACAGCGGCGCGAGGGCTGTGCTGGCAAATAACAGCGGCAAGTTAGTTACAAAAATTACCGCTATTAATTCTACGTGACCGGGAAGGGCGAAGGCTAAACCCAGACTCAAGCCGGTGACGCCCAAAACTAACAGCAGGACAATTAGGGCGATCGCCCCCAGTCCGGCAATTCCGGGGAATCCCGCGCCCAAAAACGCTCCCGCTGTAACGATTGTGCCGGTTTGGATAAAGCTGAGGGTGACGATAAAAATAGCCGAAGCCAGGACGATCGAAAATCTGGAAGCCAAGGGCGCGACTAACAAGCGGTTGAGAAATCCGAACTCGCGATCGAACATAATCGGCAAACCGGCATTCAGCGCCCCGGCAAAGGCTGTAAAAACGATTACACCAGCGCCGAGAAATTGTCCGTAATTCTGGCTTTCGCCGAACAAGCCGGCGGGTGCATTTTCAAACAGAGCTCCGAACAAAACCAACCACATCAGGGGCTGAATAATGCCTGCAACTAGCGTGGAGGGGCGGCGCTGCAATTGAATAAACAGGCGCTTGGTTAAGGCGAGTGTTTCTTGGATGAAGTCGCCCAGCAGGGAACTGGAAGTGTCAGCGGATGCTGTGGAGAGTGGCCGCTGCTGGTTGAGGTTGTTGGGGGATGTAACAGTACCGCTCATAATTGCTTGCGCTGATTTTGATTAAATCTAACTCTCTTTACAGTAGCAAGTCTGGAGCTATTGGTGGTGTTGGGCGGGCGATCGTCACAAGCCAGCAGATTAGGTTGTATAGTCATGATGATAAATTCTACATAGCTGGGAATCTTCGATCGAGACATGGCAGAAACACCGATCGCTCTATATCGGCAAGGCAACGCTAATTCACCTAGAATGGATAATGTCCGACCGAACAAAGATGTTGCTACTTATGAAGAAAATGGTCGCATCTGGGTAGATCCTACTTTAGGAGGTGGGATTTCGACATTTGCTACTCAAAGAAGCGAAAAAAACTGGTGGAAGTTAGATGCAGAGAGTGAAATTCCTGCCGCGCTTGATTTAGTTAATGACCACAACGATCATTGGTTGTGGAAACCGAGTCATATTATGCCGATAGAAGAATACAAGGAGGCGCTTCGACTGATAAGTGCATCTTTCTACAAAGTGAGTTAAAGATTTCCAGATTTGGCAGCTTTGAAACTGAGTCGGTTAGCCTAGTGGTAAGTAAGTGTAAAGATTAAAAAAGGAGTTCTGATGATTCTATCTTTTAAGGATGTACAATTTATTATCGAAGCTCTTGAGTTTCGGATCGAGGCATACCGAGAACGTTTGAAGGACGAAGAATTGGATGAGGATGAAGCATCAGATATCGGCAACGATAGCTATTTCTTAGAAGCGCTACGCGAAGATTTGATGAAAGCTATTAAGGATGGTAGTCTGCCTAAAATAGCAGAATCTTCAGACGGTTTGTATCAAGAGGTAAGAAGTTAATGAGGGCGCTTCCCTCAAAGTTGCTAAAATCAGGGAACGCTGCCGATTAATAAATGATTAATGAGAATGGTTTCTCAACAACCGAGAATAAAGCTATGTCATCAAGGGCGATCGCCACTTTGGTCGAGATGATGGAATCTGTGCCAGAAACTCTTCAAGACAAAGTGGTTGAACATTTGCGAGAATATCTTGAAGACTTAAGGGATGAAGAGCAGTGGAATTTATCTTGTGAGAACACACAACAATCGCTGATTATAGCTGCACAGCGCGCCAAACAGGAAATTTCCGAAGGAAAAGCACAGCCATTAGATATTGATATAGCTTTAGAAATACCAACACTAGCCGACTATCCCAGTCGCCGAGAATTTATGCAATTGCCGCTAGAAGAGAGACGAAATATTCTAGCAAAACAAGCTGAGGTAATGTTGCAACATTACCACGAAGATAGAGAATGGCAAGAATTAGAAGCAGGAGATTTAATTGACTACTAACTCTCCTCCTCCTAAACGGGGAGATATTTGGTTGGCTAATTTTGACCTAACAGTGGGAGCAGAAATCAAAAAAATTCGTCCGTCTGTAGTGGTAAGTTGTGATTGTGTTGGCAAGTTACCACTGAAATTGGCTGCACCTATCACAGATTGGAAAAAATATTATGCTGGCAATATCTGGCACGTTAAGATTGAGCCAGATATTGCTAAATTCTGTTTAAATGTCAACAAACACCGAAAGCAGCAGGAACGATTAAGCTCTATCAGTCTGCTTCTAACCTGATACCAGGAGAGCATAAAGGATGAGATTTTTCGTCAAAAAACTGTATGTCGTCTGGCTTCATTACGCCTTCCCAATACTTGATTTGCTGAGCTACATCTCCATCATCTGTGATGGAAATAGCTACTGTCTTAGGGCTTGATTCAACAATTGCATCTAAAAGGTGCTTGTTAAAATCATGATTTTTATCCAGCAGACTTTTATCAAGGTTTAACGGGTTGCCAAGTACAACAAGTTTATCAGTGTTTTGTTTGAGCCTGTTATAAGCAAAAAACAGATAATCAGAGTTGCGAATGAATTTGAGTTTGTCTCTCCATGTACCTTCGGCCATGAACAAGGGTCGGAAATTTGGATCGGTCCAGAGTTGTTTACATTGTTCTAAGATGTTTTCTCCTTTATTGGTAATTTTTAGGATTTTTTCTCCTTCAGAATATAGGTGTAAGCCCCCATGAATATAAAAAACCCTTAACCTTTTATCCTCAATGGCGGATTTTTCCTGGAATTCATTACGAGAAAAGTAGTCTCGAAACCCTTCAAAATATCCATCTGACGTAAGGCTCCAGTAAATCAGCAAATCATAACTTGTATAAAACAGATTTTGATACTTCAATATTTCTTTTTTGACAGTGGTGAATACCTCTGGTGGGATATCTCGCCAAGGAATATGGACTCGCTCTACGGCTTGAATTAGAGATCGTTGGATATTCTGATAACGTTCGTCTATTTTCAGGAGAATCTCTGAATGCGCCTGCGCCCCTAAAATCTCATTGACTTCTTTGGTTGTCGAAAGAGTTGCTAGTACCTTCTCAAAGTTTTTAGTTTCTAGCTTATCAAAAATTTGTCTATCTTCTTCTGACAAGAAAGAGCCACCATTATTTTGTAATGATGCCTCTTGATACAGGGATGAATCTTTGAAACGATTCCACACTGCACAACTAAAACCTTTGCCCAGCAAAAGACTGGTTTCCTTGTTTTCAAAATCTTCTCGAATCTCTTCCCATGAAACTAATTGCTTACTCATTTTTGTACCTATGGTTAACAAAATTATCCCAAATTTGAACACTTGCATTTATTTCTATCTATCGTAACTCATGTTTTGGGAATTGACTATCATAAAAACTCATAAAATATCACCAAATAACTTAATAAGTCATATCATAAAATCTCAGGTGTTTTTTAACTCACATCATAAAATGTCCTAAAGTTTGGTAAAATGAGGGAATTCCTACAATCTACCTGACGATGGACGTTAAAGAAATCTGGAGATTTGCCGACGACCTGGTTTTAGCCAAAACTGGCAAACACTTAGACAATCTGCAACAGGCAGTATTGCTTGCTAGTTGGCAAGGTAAAAGATATTCCCAAGTTGCTAAAGAATTTCATTGTACCGAACGTCATGTGGGAAATATCGCCTCAAAATTATGGAAAATTATGTCAGAAATTTTAGAGGAAAATGTAAATAAATCTACTTTTAAGTCGGCAATGGAAAGATATCAAGTTTCTAACAATTCTAATTTCCTAAATTATAATTTTTTAGAACAGGGTAACATCAACTTCTGCACAGAAACGCTACACCCTCCAAAAGCTCCACAACACTCACCCCCAACACAAACCTCAAATGAAGACAACACCCAACAGAAACCGCGACTCGATTTAAGAGATGCACCGGAGCTCAAAACCTTCTACAACTACCCCAACTCACCCCTCACCGCCCTCGCAAACTCGATCGCCCGTCAAAACTGTCGCCTCCTCACCATCACAGGCATGGCAGGCACCGGCAAAAGTGCGATCGCCCGTCACCTCATCCCCCAAATTCAAACTCAATTCGATCGCATCATCTGGCGCAGTCTCCGCACCTCCCCACCCCTCGAAACAACCCTCAAAAATATTATTCAATTTCTCTCAAATCAACACCCCCCCAACCCCCCCTTACCAAGGGGGGGCGAAGAGGGAGTTTTCCCCGCAAACACCGACGATCGGTTGTCAATGCTGATAGAAACATTGCGCGAAAATCGCTGTCTCATCATCCTCGATGACGTCCAGCAAATTCTCAGCAGCGGGCAACTTGCAGGACATTATAAACCCGGATATGAAAATTACGGAACCCTATTTAAACTCATCGGCGAACTTCCCCACAATAGCTGCTTAATTCTCAATAGTTGGGAACCTCCCTCAGACATCATCACATTCACCGACGATAATTCAGCAGTATGTTTATTACAGTTAACCGGTTTAGGTGAAGCAGCAACAGAAATTCTTAGAGAAAAGGGTTTGTTGGATGAAGAAACCTGGTCAGAATTGATTAACCTTTATCAAGGTAATCCCCTGTGGTTAAAATTAGTGGCTCAAACCATTAACAACTTATTTGGCGGTAGAGTATCTCAATATTTAAGCTATCAACCAGTATTTTTAAGCGATGAATTGACACCGATATTGCAGCAGCATTATCAGCGGTTGTCGGAAATAGAAAAACAGGCGATTTCGCAACTGACTAATGAAATCAAGCCTGTTTCGTTTACCCAATGGATGTCAAAATGTCAAGGGTCACAAGGCCAATTATGTAAAGCAATTCAATCTTTAGCCAGACGGGGAATGATCGAAAAATTGAGCTGTGAAACAGAAACCGTTTTCATGATTCCACCTGTGTTAAAACAGTATGTTAAACTGGTTGCAGAATAGTCTTAAATATCTATAGGACTTACGCATTAAGGTTGAGAAACCGGGTTTTTTACGAAAAGACGCGTTACAGCCACAGATTCAGCAAAAAACCCGGTTTCTTGGGTCGGAGTGCGTAAGTCCTGTATCTAGCTAAATGAGAGCAAACCACGATCGCAACTCCTACCCAACCTAAACAAATGCTCACTTTCGATCGATTCATCAAGCAACTTCCAGATGAAGACGGACGCTATGAACTGGTTAAGGGAGAAATTGTCAAAATCTTACCAACAATCAGACTCCACGAAAATGTAGCAGATTTTATTGAAAATACGTTTCACGACGAGGTGAAACGCATCAACCTGAATTACAGGGTATCTGGCCGAATTGTAGTCAGGACATTAACCCCGAATGGTCAACAACAAGGCCGCCATCCTGATATTACCGTAGTAGAAAAAACCCTCTGGGAATCCCAACCTTTCGCCCCCTCAGCACTAACTGAACCACCGCAATTAGTGGTAGAAGTTGTCTCAACAAATTGGGAAGATGATTATATCGACAAGCTGGATGAATATCAGCGGCTGGGAATTTCTGAATATTGGATTGTCGATTATTTAGCTTTGGGTAGCAGAAACTATTTGGGCAACCCGAAAGAGCCGACTGTTTTTGTTTACCTGCTTGATGAAAATGGCGTTTATCAAATGACTGCTTACCGAGGAACTGAGCGAATTATATCTCGAACTTTCCCAGAATTAGCACTGACAGCAGAGCAAGTCTTGGATGTATGATATCAAATCTGCCGAAAAGATCAGGATAAAGCATTGCTCATTGGTTTTCGCTTCAACCGAAAGGCCGCCAGGGAATTAATTCCCTGGCTAATAGCTAAAGTCCTCTAAAGAGGACTAATGAGTAATGATTTCTTCAGTCCTCTTGAGAGGACTTAAGCTTTGAGGCAGGGGTTTCAACCCCTGACGGGCTCAGGGAAAGAGCGTCTCGAACAGGCAAGATGCCTGTTCCACAATAATTATTGGAGTGGTTTATTAAACTAAACTACGATCGCATCGCCTGTTTTTGCTCCGCCTTCAAATCGCGGTTGCTAGCTGCAGCCAACTCCGCATCCAAAAGCGTCTTACCAGTCGCAGCCAAATACACATCATCCAAACTCGGCCGAGATTGAGCAATCCCAAAAGTAGGCAATCCCGCATCTTTCAAAGCTTGCTGAATAGTCACCAGCGCATCGCTTTGCGGTGTTACTACTAAATTGAGAGAATTTCCTTGAGCCGCGTTGACAATTACTTCCTGCACAAAAGGCAAAGATTGCATCAGAGTCTTAGCTTTTTCGGCTTCTTCCATCGGCGAAAACTCCCGAATCCGCAGAGTCACCCGATCGCCCCCAACCCGATTTTTCAACTCCTCCGGCGTACCCTCAGCAATCACCGTACCCTTGTCAATAATCGCCACGCGATCGGCCAAAGCGTCAACTTCTTCGAGATAGTGACTCGTAATCAAAACCGTCGTACCTTCCTCCCGCAAGCGGCGCAGGAAATCCCAGACTACCACCCGGCTTTCAATATCGAGCCCCACAGTCGGTTCGTCTAACACCAAAACATCCGGCTGGTGAAGCAACCCAGCAGCTAAGTCGAGGCGTTTGCGGATACCGCCGGAATAGGTGCCCGTCTTTTTATTTTCCCACTCCTCCAAACCGAGGAGTTTCACCATTTTCTCAATCCGCCCTTTAATCGTATTGCGCGGCAAATGGTAAAGCGCTGCTTGCAGTTGCAGGAGTTCCCGCCCCGTCAGCACCTTATCGAGAGCCACTTCTTGGGCGACGTAGCCGAGTTTTTGCCTGGCAATTCTCGGCTGGTCCACAGCAGAAATGCCAGACACTTCAATGCGTCCGCTATCGGGCGCACTCAAAGTACAAAGTACCCGCAGGGTTGTGGTTTTGCCTGCACCGTTGGGGCCTAGCAAACCAAATATTTCCCCCGGTTCTACCTTGAAGGAAACATCTTTAACGGCTTCTACAGTGCCGTAGCGTTTCTGAAGATTTTCAATTAAAACGGCGGGAGCCATATATTTTGGGGATGAACTGGTTGTTAATATTTTGACACTTCTGAGCTCAAATTGCCGGAATGGTCGATCAACCAATGCGACTCCCTATGCTTGTAACGATCGCACCATCCTCCTCAACCGGAAACTGCTGATAGTTTTGATTTTTAATACCCGTCGAGCAAATATCCACTTTCTAACAGCTCCCAACCCCTATCGCTATCAGTTTTTCCTATCTCAAATCTCAAATCTCACCTGCAAAAAGTTATGAGTTTTGAGTTAATTTTAACCTCTGGGTTAACAACTCAAAACTCACAATTTTTCAACAAGTAGAGATGCACCCGAAACCTGTTATTTTATAAAAATCTCTACCTATAGGCTGATGTGTAGCGCGATTTTGACTATTCACACTGCTCTCCCACACGTCAAACTTTCGATCCAAGTATTAAACACACAAAACTTCCTGAGGGGGCCCTTTCTACTTTTAACCAGTTCGCCAAAAAATGTAACTGTAGCCCCGTACATTAAACCCCGATAGTTATCAGTTATTACCCATTCTTTAATCGAAAATCGAAAATTGAAAATGGTACTAACTCCCCCTAAAGGAGGTTGACGGCCGCCTCTTTAATCGATAATTTTTACCCAACCGCGGCGCACGTTGTACAGAAGTCGGTTGATGATGGCATACTCATCTTCATTCAGCGTTCTTTCTAAGAGTGCAGATCTGAGCTGGCTCCGGTCGTTGCGAGTCACGACGCTCGAGAACATGATCTGACCAAATAACTCTTCGAGTGTCATTTGGGAGAGTGACATGATAAACCTCCTAGTTGATTGAGACATATAAAACTTTTACACCCTGACTTTAATAATCCTATTATGAGCTCTGGGAGCGACTCCAAAGGCGATCGAAAACATTCACACAGTGTGATTTTTGCGCTAAAAATCTGTGACCGAGACTTAGATGGTAGGTGACCCGGATCTTTTAAATTTGTGATGTTTGTCACGGAACTCAGAAGGAAGAAGTCAAGGGTGAAGAAGTCAAGTTTGAAGAAGTCATCGGTCCGAAGGAAAAAAGTCATCAAGGGCGATCGCCAAATGATAGCTTCGCTTATCGCCCTCAAAAAATCTCAATCCCGTCCTCATGGCTTCTCAACCTCATTTCCCCCATACCCAATTTTCCACCTAATTGATGCATCGGTCAATAGTCGCCACAACCGACTGGGCCAACTCTTTGAGCGCGTAACCCCCCTCCAAACCAAAGGCTATGCGGCGGGTAATTTGCAGGCAGTATCCGGTGAAAGTACCGTAATCTGACGGAGCCAGAGTCATGCTCGCCAGCGGATCCGACGCAGTAGCGTCGTAACCCGCGCTGACAATCAACAAATCCGGTTCAAATTTTGACAAAAAAGGCACGACAAGAGATTCAAAGGCGCTCAGGTATTCAGCTATGCCGCCGCCCGGATACAGGGGAATGTTGAGCACGTTGCCGTAGGCCCCGTGCTCCTCGGCATCTCCCGTTCCCGGATAGCACGGAGATTGGTGCAGGGAACAGTAGGCAATTTGCCGGCTGTTTTCCACCACAGATTGAGTGCCGTTGCCGTGGTGCACGTCCCAGTCGAGGACGGCGACGCGGTTAATTCCCGGCTGTTCCAGGGCGTAGTTAGCTGCGATCGCAGCATTGGAAAACAAGCAAAAACCCATCGCGCGGCCTTTTTCGGCGTGGTGTCCCGGCGGTCTGGCCAGCACAAAAGCCGGTTCCCCCCCAGCCAGCACTCGATCGACCCCATCGAGCCAAGCACTCGCCGCTAGCAGCGCTACCTCGTAACTTTCAGTAGAAATCGGCGTATCACCGTCGAGGTAGCCGCCTCCCCGATTAGCCAAATGTTCGACTTCTTTGATGTATCTTTGCGCGTGAACTTTTTTGAGAGCCGAGAACAGTGCTTGTTCGCGCTGCGCCACTGGGGTGGGCAGTTGCCACTCAATTTGAGCCGCCCAGGGAGCAGCTTTCAGAGCATTGACGATCGCCGTTAAACGTTCTGGTCGCTCTGGGTGAAGCATTCCAGTCTTGTGCAACAAGAAATCGTCGGAGTAGATGACAGGTAGCATCGGCTGATTTTAGATTTTAGATTTTAGATTTTAGATTTTTAGTTTGCTTTAAGAAGGCCTAAGGCTTTGTGAAATTAAAATTTCGCTCCGGCAACCCTTTTATTTTTTTAGATGGCCTTCAAAAAAACTCACCTAAGCATGAAAGCCGACCGCCTAAAAAAACCTTTCTAGCTTTTGCCAACCCCTAACCAAATCACGAACTGACAAATTATCAATTGTCCTTGTTTCGCCCCTTAATTTTTCAGGCAACTTTCCCATAAAGTCAAAGGCAAATTGTGATATAATTTCAGGAGTAATTTGCAATATTTGGCAGCTCTACTGAATCCAAACCGATTTTATCGCATTTTTGAGATTTATAGCGGTCAAATTTAAAATTTTAACGGAGTTTTTCAACCTATGAGCACCTCTGAGTCGCGGATAATCCCGACGGATCTGGGTAATGAGATGTCCCGATCGTACTTGGAATACGCCATGAGCGTAATTGTCGGTCGGGCGCTACCAGATGCCAGGGACGGTCTCAAGCCCGTTCACCGACGCATTCTCTACGCCATGAACGAATTGGGCTTGGCTCCCGATAGACCTTTCCGCAAATGCGCCCGCGTCGTGGGGGAGGTGCTGGGCAAGTATCACCCGCACGGAGATACAGCGGTTTACGACGCCTTGGTGCGGATGGCTCAGGATTTCTCCATGCGGGAACGCCTGATCAACGGCCACGGCAACTTCGGCTCCGTTGACAACGACCCGCCCGCTGCGATGCGTTACACCGAGTGTCGCCTGACAGCTCTCACTAGCGACTCCATGCTGCGCGACATCGACTCGGAAACAGTTGATTTCGGCGACAACTTCGACGGTTCCCAGCAAGAACCCCTCGTACTCCCGGCACGCATTCCCCAAATTTTGCTCAACGGTTCCTCAGGGATTGCTGTAGGGATGGCAACCAACATTCCGCCACACAATTTAGGGGAAATAATTGACGGTTTAGTAGCACTAATCCACAATCCAGCAATTACCGACCTGGAATTGATGCAGTACATCCCCGGCCCGGACTTTCCCACCGGAGGGCAAATTTTGGGCAGAAGCGGCATTCGGGATGCTTACACCACCGGGCGCGGTTCGATTACAATGCGCGGAGTCGCCGGCATTGAAACCATCGAACATCCCGGCCGCCCCGACAAAGAAGCAATTATTATCACCGAATTGCCTTACCAAACAAACAAGGCAGCGCTAATTGAGAAAATTGCCGAACTTGTCAACGACAAAAGATTAGATGGAATTTCCGACATTCGCGACGAAAGCGATAGAGACGGAATGCGCATCGTGATCGAACTCAAGCGCGACGCTTATCCCCGCGTCGTCCTCAACAACCTCTACAAACAAACACCCCTCCAAGCCAACTTTGGAGCCAATATGTTAGCGCTAGTAAACGGGGAACCCCAACTACTTACGCTCTCCCAATTCCTCAATGTCTTCCTAGAGTTCCGCATTGAGACAATTACTCGCCGGACTCAATATGAACTCCGCAAAGCAGAAGAACGCGACCACCTTCTGCAAGGCTTATTAATTGCCCTAGACAACTTAGATGCAATTATTCACCTAATTCGCGCCGCTGCCGACTCCGCAGCAGCGAAACAAGAATTGATGGATAATTACGGTCTGTCGGATCAGCAATCCGATGCAATTCTGCAAATGCAGCTCAGGCGTTTGACAGCATTAGAAGCGCAAAAAATTCAGCAAGAACACGAAGAATTGCGAGCTAAAATAGCCGATTTGGAAGATATCTTAGCGCGCCGGGAACGCATCTTAGAAATCGCCGAATTTGAAGCAGTCGAAATCCAAACCAAAATCGCCACTCCTAGACGCAGCGTCATCGAACACGCCGAAGGAGAAATCGATGAAAGAGATTTAATTGCCAACGAACAAGCAATTATTCTGATCACCGAGCAAGGCTACATCAAGCGGATGCCTGTCAGCACTTTCGAGGCCCAAAGTCGCGCTACTCGCGGCAAAGCAGGCGCGAAAATGAAAGAAGACGACGGAGTAGAACATTTCCTTTCCTGCTGCGATCACGACAGCGTTTTGTTCTTCAGCGACAGGGGCGTAGTTTACTCTGTCAAAGCTTATCAAATTCCCATCTGTTCCCGGACTGCCCGCGGAACTCCCGTGGTGCAACTGCTGCCGATTCCTATAGAAGAAAAAATCACTTCTATGGTGTCAGTCACAGAATTCACCAGCGAAGAATACTTGGTAATGTTGACTCGCGGCGGCTACATCAAAAAAACCGCACTTTCAGCTTTTGGCAACATCCGCACTAATGGATTAATCGCCATTTCTCTAGAAGAAGGCGACCAACTGCGCTGGGTGCGGAGAGCAAAAGTTGGCGACAGCATCATCATCGGTACGCGCCAAGGCATGGCAATTCATTTCCGCACCAATCACGAACAGTTGCGCCCAGTCGGCCGCGCGACCCGGGGTGTAAAATCAATGAAATTGCGATCGGGCGATGAGTTGATCAGCATGGACATATTGCCGAGTTCAATTGTTGCGGAAATTGCTGAATTGCAAACAGAAGACTCGGAATTTGAAGGGGCAGAAATTGCTCTGTTAGAAACAGAAGACTCGGAATTTGAAGGAACCGAAATTGCTGAATTGGAAACAGAAGATGCGGAATTGGGAGACGAAGAATTAGAACGGCAAACCGAGGAAATAGAAGGCGAAGATGCCGAAGAAATTGCGACAGTTAGCAGCGACGTTCCTTCGGTGTTGGTAATCACCACCAACGGCTACGGCAAGCGGGTTCCAGTTTCTCAATTCCGCCTACAAAGACGCGCAGGCAAGGGATTGACGGCTACTAAATTCAAGTCGAAAAAGGGTAAGGATCAGGTAGCTGCGCTGCGAATTGTCAACGAAGATGACGAGTTGATGATCGTTACCAACCGAGGTATTATTATCCGTCAGGCTGTGAGTGCAATTTCTACTCAATCGCGCACAGCAACGGGTGTGCGGGTGCAGCGGTTGGACGAGGATGATTCAATCGTAGCTGTGGCTTTAGTGCCGCCTGCTGGTGAAGAATCGGCCGAAGAATCGGAATCTGAGGAAGTGGCAGAATAGTCATAGGTTAATCGTTTGTAGGGTGCGCTAGGCGCACCTTACTGCTTAAATCTAACTGGTTTCCAGGAAGAGCCTGGGAACCGATGTCTAGAGGCTCTGCCTCGATTGCGCTGGCGATCGGGAAAATTAGAGGCAGAGCCTCCCGATCTGTGTACCCAGGAAGAGCCTGGGTACGAGTAATTTCCCCAGATTTAGCGATTGAAATTGCCGACAGTTCTCTCGTTGACGATTTGGGAACCAAAAGAATGATTTATGAAGAATTAGGAGTGTCTGAATATTGGGTAGTAGACGTACAAAAAGCGCAAGTTATTGCTTTCAAAATAATTGCTAACCGGGGAAGCGAACGGCTGACGGAATCTCAAGTTTTGTCGGGGCTAAAAGTTGCTTTATTAGAGGAAGGTTTGCGCCGCAGCCGCCAGACGGACAATACAGAAGCAAGCAACTGGTTTTTAGAGGAAGTTCGCGGGAATCCTCAATAGTGCTCGCGACTGCATTCTTTTTTTAACTCGAGGCTAGAAACTCGGTTGCGCTTGTGACCAGGAAAATTGGAGCCAGGGCCTCCTGATATGCGTCCCCAGGCAGAGCCTGGGTACGAGCAAGAAACCCGGTTTCTGAGGTCTGCGCGTGTCCGGGACACGGCAATGCCATGTCCGGCGCTTGAATCGTTGACAATCGATCCGATAATTGCTATGGCATAATAGAATCAAAAAGTTAATAGCAAAAGTCTATAAAAATGCCTTATTTAACAGCAGCAAACGAGATCAAAGCACTCATAGCTAAATTTGCCCAAGCTAAAATCCTGTGGGTTGACACAGAAATCGCTGACTATAAATCCAACCCCAAATTATCTCTGATTCAAGTGTTAGCTGACTCCACAGATTCGACGGGAGATGCCACTTTTTTACTCGATGTCTTGGATAAACCAGAATTGGCAAAAGATTTCATCAACCAAATCATGGTCAATCCAAATATTGAAAAAGTATTGCACAACGCCAGCTATGACATCCGATTTCTCGGCAATGACGACGCTCAAAATGTCACTTGCACGTTAAAAATGGCGAGGAAGATTCCAGCTTACATTCTGCCCTTACCTAATCGACAACTCAAAACTTTAATAGAAACACTTTGCGGCATTGCTTATGTAGATAAAACAGAACAAAGCGGCGATTGGGCAAAGCGTCCCCTGACCCAGAAGCAGCTAGAATATGCCAAGATGGACGCGGTTTATTTAGCTGGGGTGCATCGCCGCCTGCTAGAAATCCTTGCCAAATGTTACCCCGACCCCGCAACGGAAAACTTGACAGCATTGGGCGAAAAATATCAGGAAATAGAATTTCAGTGGAAGCCGCTAGATTCAGAAATCGCTGAAGTGAAAGAACGGATTAAAGTAGGGATGCTAGCCCAAAAGCTCAAAGACAGTTCTTATTTTGAGCTTTCCAGTTCGATAACGATGAAAGTAGATTTTCTCACGCTGGCAAGACTGACACAAACTGAGGGAATTGAGTTAAATTTTCCGGTAACGCTGACGAAAGAAATTCAAAAACAGTTAGGCAAACTCATCGCCGATCCATCTTTGGAAGTTGAGGAGATTGCTAGTTGGCGCTTGAATTCCAACCTACAGCAGCGGCGAAAATCTACTAAGAAAATTGCGCCGCAACCGGAGAGTGAGGATTTAACAGCATTGGGGGAAAGGTACAAAGAAATTTTGCCTGAATGGAAGTTGCTGGATTCAGAAGTTGAGCATCTGAAAGAGCGCATTAAAAAAGCAATGTTGGTGCAAAATAAGGAAAATACTCCCAATTTTAAGTTATCCAGTTCCTCGATTTTGAAGGTAGATTTTGCTAGATTGGCAAAACTTGCGCTATCTGTGGGAGTTGAGTTAGATTTTATGGTGACGCTGACTCAATACATCCAAAAGCGGTTAGGGGAAGCTATTAACAAAATTGATGTGCAAATTGAGTATATTACCAGTTGGCGGATGACGGCGAAGACTGTGGAAGATGAAGATGAAGAAATTCCGTTTTAACTACTAAAATATCACGTTTCCTCTCATTAAAAAAATACAGCCAACGCAACTCCCCCGCTTTGGGCGGAGTTCCGTTTAATGCTGCCTTGGCAGTTCCGGTTCCGATGCCCCTGCAGGCACCTCCGATCGACCAGACTTTGCTCTTGATTATTTTCCTTTTATTCGGCTCTTAATCAAGTCTTGTTCACCGCTGACCCTTCATGCCGCGAGGATCGGAATTCGGACTGATGTCGAACCCAAATTTGGTAGCAATGACCACTCGATCGCGGAAGGGAGCGAGGGCTTCACCCACCAACTCTTCGTTTAAGTACGGGCCGTAGACTTCGGCAGTGTCAAAGAATGTAATGCCGCGATCGACCGCAGCCCCCAGAAGAGCAGTCATCTCCTGTTTGTCTTTGGGCGGACCATAGGAAAAGCTCATTCCCATGCAGCCGAGCCCGATCGCCGACACTTCCAGATTGCTGTTTCCAAGTTTGCGCCTTTGCATTGTTTTTCTCCGTTGATATGGAACTGATATGGTTCGCCGTCGAGCCGATCCCGCCGCTGTCAGTCGCCTTCGCTGCGATCCCTGCTTGTACTGGGGTCGCCGATGTGCGAAGCAGTGCTGCGGTGACCCCAGCGAGGCCAGAGATAGAAGAGGTTGAGGAGGATGAAAAGCAGCACCGCCAGCCAGGGCAGAACCAGGGCGACCACGGTGGCGATCGCATAAACGATCGGTCCGACAAGGAATAGACGTCTGATCTTCCGTACTTTTTTCGCTGTGAGGCGGGTATCGATCGGCCGATACTCGTGAGCCGCGTACCGCCACATGACGTTGACGAAGATACCGATGACGGTCAAGATGCCACCGTAGAAGGCAGCGGCAACTGGTTCGTCCGTTCCGCGGTGAAACGCTTCGGCGAGCACGGCGGTTGGGAAGGGCACGAATGCAATGAGCATCAGGTGGAGGACGTTGAGCAGCAACAGCATTCCGTCCACGCGGACGATGTGTTTGAACATGGCGTGGTGGTTGATCCAGATTGCGCCGATCGCCAGGAAGCTCACTGCGTAGGCGAGGTAAGACGGCCAGAGATGGAGGAGTTCTGCCCCGAGCGCTGTGCTGGGTGGTGGCACTTTGATTTCGAGTACCAGCAGGGTGATGGCGATCGCGAAGACGCCGTCGCTGAATGCCTCCAAACGGTTGGTATCCACACTCACCTCAAGAGCGAGTAGCGGTTGCTGTTGCCAAATTCACGCTTCTGCATGGTTACTCCTTCTGGGGGCGGCCTCAGTTATTCAGATTTCAGAGATGCCATATCGATACAGAAGCGGTATTTCACATCGGACTTTAGCAGTCGCTCGTAGGCTTCATTGACCTTCTGGATGGGGATGACTTCAACATCGGCGGTGATGTTATGTTCGCCGCAGAAGTCGAGCATCTCCTGGGTTTCGGCGATGCCGCCGATGCTAGAGCCGGAGAGACTGCGGCGGGCCAGGATCAGGCTGAATGCCGCGACCTCCAGGGGCTTCTCAGGTAAACCGACAAGGGTGATGTTGCCGTCGAGGCGAAGCAGGTTGAGATAGGCGTTGATGTCGTGATTGGCGGAGACGGTATCGAGAATGAAATCGAAGCTGCCAGCGTGCTGCTGCATCTCGTCGCCATTGCGGGAGACGACCACTTCGTCAGCACCGAGGCGGAGCGCGTCTTCCTTTTTGTCGGGCGAGGTGGTGAAAACGACGACGTGGGCTCCGAATGCACGGGCGAACTTCACGCCCATGTGGCCTAGCCCGCCGATACCAACCACGCCGACCTTCTTGCCCTTGGTGACACCCCAGTGGCGCATAGGCGAGTAGGTGGTGATCCCGGCGCAGAGGAGCGGCGCAACCCCGGCGAGATCGAGGTTATCTGGAACGCGCAGAACGAAGCGTTCATCGACGACGACGCTATCAGAGTAGCCACCATAGGTGACTGGAGCAGTCTTGTGCTTGTCTGGGGAGTTGTAGGTGAGGGTCATGTTTGGGCAGAACTGCTCAAGACCAGTTTTGCAGTACGGGCAAGTACCGTCCGAGTCAACCATGCAGCCGACTCCAGCCAGGTCGCCGGGCTTGTACTTGGTAACTGCCGAGCCGACCTTGGTGACACGGCCAACAATCTCATGACCGGCGACAATGGGATAGGTAGTAGACATGAAGTCGCTCCACTCGTTACGCACGGCATGGAGGTCGGAGTGGCAGATGCCGCAGAAGAGGATTTCAATCTGAACGTCGTGTTCGGTTGGATCGCGCCGTGCGATCGTGTCGGAAGCGAGCGGTGCGGTCGCACTGACTGCGGAGTAAGCTTTGGCGTTGTACATAATATTGATGCTCCAATCTGGAAGATAAGCTGGTTTACTTCTACTCGGTCTTGAATCTGTCCTGGTATTGTTCGTCGCTGACTTTTTCCAGCCAGTCCACGGGTTTGCCGTCGAGTACCTCCTGAGTAGCGATATGAGTCATCCGTTAGCGGTGAAGGTGGCGATCGCGACAGTGCTTTGTTGTCGTGCGTTTAGGGTTCGATCGGGTTGGCGTCGAACATCACTGCACCGTTTGGCCGCCATCGATGACCATGGCGTGCCCAACGACGAAGGCAGCCGCGTCCGAGCACAGCCAGAGGACGGCCTCCGCGATCTCCTCGGGCTTGCCCATCCGTCCGATCGGCTCCTCGGCAACCACCTTGGCGCGCCCTTCGTCCGTGCCGCCTGTGAAGCGACCCATCATCGGGGTGTCGATGTAGCCGGGACAGACGGCGTTGACGCGGATGTTGTGCGCGGCGTAGTCGAGGGCCGCTGCCTTGGTCAGTCCGATGACGCCATGTTTCGCGGCGGTGTAGGCGGGGCTGCCCTTGATGCCGATGATTCCAGCGCCCGAGGACGTGTTGACGATCGCGCCGCGTCCTTGCTTGAGGATCAGCGGGAGCTCGTGTTTCATGCACAGGAAAACGCCGCGGAGGTTGATGTCGATAATCCGGTTCCACTCCTCCTCCTCGTACTCCGCGGTCGGAGCTGCCTGCCTCGGCTCGATGCCCGCGTTGTTGAAGGCGAAGTCCAGCCGCCCGAAAGCCTCAACGGTCTTGTCCAGAGCCGCCTTCACGTCCTGGGCCCGCGTCACATCGCACCTGACGGCGATCGCCCGACCGCCGAGTTCTGCGATCGTGTGTGCTGTTTCTTGATTGCTCGGTTCTGAAATATCAGCAACCACCACGCTGGCACCTTCACGGGCAAACGCCAGCGCCGTAGCTCGACCGATGCCGCTCGCTCCTCCGGTCACAAACGCAACCTTTCCTATGTAGCTTCGATTCTCGTTCGTTGTCATTTTTTACTCTTTTGGGTGTTGCCGATGAGGGAAGTCTTTAAACGTGACACTGGCACCAAGTGTGCGTGCTCGATCGTGCGCCTCGAACAGGGGGTCAATGCCGACAGTGCCGGTAAAATACTCAGCCGGTCCTTTGGCGTTCGGCTGTGAGCCACTTCGTTTAATGTCCATTTCTTAATTCCTTCACTTGATGCCTTTTCGGTGGCTGTCCCAATCGTAGAAATTGAGCACTTATGGCTTATCTATCAATAGGGAGGGATTTTTTAAGAAGCAAGGTTAGCTTTAATGGCATTTTGGTTGTCGCTCAGCAGGTTTCTTGCCCAATCAAAACTGAGTTTTCTCTTGAATAAAAGTCCAGAATGCTTACAATTTGCCTAAATCATTTTTCCTGGCTTTAGCCTTATTCTAAGAATCCTCAAGGGCAAGCAATAGAACGATCGTCTAAGATTGTTGTACAATCCTGCAAACTTAGAAATGAACGCTGCCAAAACGAGTGAAAAGTCCGATAGGTCGTTCATTAACGACCAGCAGGCTCTTCGCGAAGCAGATAGAGCGCCAGCCCACAGAAACGAACTGAAGAATAGCCGATTGCACAGGCTATTCTTCAGGATGGGAGGATTGAGCCGCTCAAAGGATTGCACTTCAATCGCTCCTCCTCACCTTCGGAATGCGTTGATAGTGTCTCTATCCCTGCCTTTTGTATCATTGCTCAGGGCAGCAAAAAAGTTATTCTGGGCAACGTGAGCTATCAGTACGACCCGATGCATTATCTGCTTGCTACGATCGAACTGCCGATAGTCAGCCAAATTCTTGAAGGGTTCAAAGCGCAACCGTACCTTAGCCTTCGCCTCGAACTCGACCCCAGGCTTGTCGGTTCAGTCATGGTTGAGGCGGGCGAGCCCTCACCACAAAGGGGTGCGAATGTAAAAGCGATCGACGTGATATCAACTCCACTAGCTGAGGAATTGTAAAATCGAATCAACAGTCAATACTCAACTATCATTCAGTTTTTCGGCCCGCCCCTTAACAGTCAACAGCCAACAGTCAACAGTCAACAGTCAACAGTCAACAGTCAACAGTCAACAGTCAACAATAATTCCGGTGCAACCGGAATTGATATGAGTCCATTGGATGTGCCTCTGCTGGATGCTAACTATACCTGTTCATTGCTAGTTTCAACCGAACTCAGCGCCGCTTTGAGGGTATGCCAACCCAAAGTTGCACACTTAACCCGCATCGGATATCGGGAAACACCTTGCATGATATTGAGTTTCTCCAACGGAGGCTCAAACTGAGTATTTCCCGCTACCATATCGCGGAACTCTTCTACCATTAAAAGCACCTGTGAAATAGTTTTACCTTTGATAGCGATCGCCATTAAGTCAGCAGAAGCAAGGCACAAAGCACAACCTGCACCTTCAAATTTAATATCTGCAATTTTACTTTCTGCTTCATCTAGTAACAGCGTTAAATCAACCACATCACCGCAATAGGGATTTTCTCCTCGGTGTTGACGGTGTACTGGGTTAGTTTTTCCTTTGTTTTGCGGTTTTCTGGCGTGTGTCAAAATTACTTGTTGGTAAATTTGGCGATCGTTAGTTTTCATAATCTATTCACTCTTTAAAATTGTTTAATAGCAACTGCTTGTAATCGTCCGGGGTATCAATATCAATCGCCGCTTCTGGTATTAGCAGAATCAATCCTGTATCTATATATTTTTGTATTAACGCTTTTGCACCTTTATCTCCTTCAATCTGCATCAGTTCGGGAAATAAAGCCTTGCTAAACAGGGCAGGTACGCCTGTAGTTTCGTTATACTTTGAGGCAATAATTACTTTTTGCGTTTCTTGATAAGACTGAATCAATTGATGGAAAATCTGGGGAGAAACTAGCGGCTGATCTGCAAGTGAGATGATAACTGCATCAAGTTTAGAGTGAGTTTTCAGTAGCATACTAATACCAGCGCGAATAGAAGAAGACATTCCCTCTTGCCATTGGGAGTTCTCGACAACTTGCACAGCCTTTGGCAGTAGTTCCGGTTTAATTTGCTCTGCATAAGCTCCCAGGACTACTATGATAGGTTGGCTCATAGAAGCCAAGGCAACTTCAACCGCATGGAGTATCAGGCTGCGTCCTTGATAAGAAAGCAATTGTTTTGGTCTTCCCATGCGGGTTGCAGCTCCAGCAGCGAGAATAATTAGACCGATTTTAAATACCATACCCTATTTTTTGATTTTTGATTATTAAGGACCTACTTGTATTAGCCATTAGTTTTTTTAGTATTGACTATTGATTGAAGCATGAATGGGTACAGTGCGATTTCTTAAAAAACCACCTTCATGCTTTGCTATTACTGCTTGAATTTCGGCGATAATCGCCAGAGCAATCTCTTCGGAATTATCTGCCCCAATGTCGAGTCCCACCGGACTATATAAATTTTGTTGCTGTTGTGGAGTGGGGATAACTCCTTCTTGTTGTAGTTCTTGCAATAATCGGGCTGTTCTTTTCTTAGGGCCAAGTACACCTAAGTATTTTAAGCCAGAAGGCAATAACACTCTCAGCAATTCCAGGTCGTCTAAATAATTATGAGTCATAACTACAGCAACAGTACGCTCATCTATGTCGATTTTTTTTAATACATCCTGAGGAGAACAAAATTTAACTCGATCGGCTTCTTCAAAACGCTTTCGGCTTGCTTCCCGTTGGCGGTTATCAACTACAGTAATATGCCATCCTAACTGTTTGCCAAAGCGAACAACGGGAAGAACGTCATACCCAGCACCCAAAATTACCAGCGACAGAGGTGGCTGAATGACTTGAATAAAAACTTCAACTTTCCCGCCTGTTAACTGATATTGTTTCCCTACCGAGGTTTTGTGTTGAAGTGCTGCTTGTGTATCCCTTAAAACCGCTGCTGCTAATTCCTCATCGCTGATGTGGTTGATGATATCTGAATTTAGTAGCAAGCGATCGCCTATTTGAGATTTGCTTTCACCCTCTATATTAAATACAGTTGCAATAGCGCTCTCAAACCGAGCATCAAGGCATTTGCGGACAAAACTAATTTGGTTCGGCTCGTTTACTGGCAACGATTCAATCAAAACATAAGCAATGCCTTGACAGCCAAGCCCCAACCCCCAAATTAAATCTTCCTCGGAGGTAGAGTCATACTTAACCACACAAGGACTACCAGTGTTCATTACCTGCTGTGCTTTCTCAAATACATCACTTTCCAAACAGCCACCGCTAATTGCACCTACTATCAAGCCATCGGCACCCATCAACATTCGCGCACCAGGCCGGCGATAAGTTGAACCTTCCACTTTAACTAAAGTTGCCAACGCTAGCTTTTTCGTGGTGTCTTTTACTTGCTCTAAAGCAGCCTTAATATCGTGTAGTTCTTTCATTGCTCAGCCTAAAATTTTTTGTATCTCACTGTTTAAGTTTGATTATAAGGACTTCAGCATAGGGCACGATATAACGATACTTGCAAGTTATTGTACAATCCTGCAAAATTCTTCTTCTAAACTAATCATGGGACAAGCCTGTAAAGCTTTGGTGTGATGACTTTTAGCTTACTTGCTTGTCCATTTCTTATCCCGAACTCACGTTACATAAAAATCGCACGGCTCAGACGAACCCCGAAATCGGCATCCGGATTTGTCGTGGCGTCACCAAGCCGCTCTTGGATCACTGCAACTGCTAAGTCCCGGCGCTTTGGCGATCGTGGTGCGTCGGCAGATGCCAGCGCTGCCGCCATCTGTTCGCGCGTGAGATCCGTGCAATAGCAGGGCGTGCCTGGTTGCTGACGCCACGAATCGGCGATCGTGCCCGCGTCGAAAGCATCAAGCCCGGTGTCTTCGACGAGGGCCATCGCCACGGAGCGATCGTTCTCGCGGTCAGCAGCCACAGGGAGGGCTATACGGTCAGGGCTTCCAGCAGGCTTGCCCAAGGTGGCGAAGGAGCCAGACCCGATCGCGTTCCACGCCTTGGCGATCGGCCGGCCTAGCTGTTCGGCTACCCAAAGGCTCTCAACCTGCCCGGCCTCGATGGCATCGATCTTGTCGTCGCGGTGGGGATAGTAATTCGACGTGTCGATGACGACTGTCTCGGCTGGTAGGTTGGCGATCGGTGGCGCGATTGTGGGAATGCGGTTGAGAGGGATCGAGAGGATCACCACGTCAACGTCCTCCACCGCTTGGGCCGTCGAGACCGCGCGTGCACCAAACTCCAGCGCATCGGCCGCAATGGTTTCGGGGCCGCGGGAGTTGGCGACCTTTACGTCATGTCCGGCCTGAGCCAGTTTGCGGGCCAAGGTCTTTCCAATGTTACCAGCACCTAAAATGCCGATTTTTAAATTCTTTGTGTTACTCATGAAAAATGTTCCTTCTTATTCCGTTGCTTGATAGGGTCGTGCCAACCTGTTCAAGGTGTCACGCAGTTGGGCCAGTCAGGAGCATTGGCCGCCGATACGGGCGATCAACTTGCCGTTGACCGCACCTCCCAGACGTTCGAGAGCCTCGGGGACTTCAGCGAACGATATGATCTTGTCGATTGGCATGGAGATCTTCCCTTCGGAGAACAAACGACCTAGTGTCGTGATCGCGTCGTCGCGCTCTTCAGCGGTGCGGACGCTGTGCAAAGCGCCGGTGACGGAAATGCCATGCGTTAGGATATTGAAGGGTTCTATTGTGGGGAAAGTCGAACCACCGGCAAAGCCGATCAGGATATAACGTCCGCCGATGGCAATCGCGTCGAGCGCTTGCTCGGCTAATGGCGACCCGACCGTGTCATAGATGATATCGGCGCCTTTGCCTCCGGTCAGCGCGCGAACCTGCTCGATGAACGAACCGGTCTTAAGATTGATGACGTGGTCGGCGCCTTGCTCCCGGCAGAACGCGGCCTTGTTCCCGTCGCGCACGGTGGCGATCACGTTAAGGCCCAAAGCCTTAGCGAGCTGGGTCGCGGTGGAACCGGTGCCGCCCGATCCGCCAAGTACGAGCAGCGTCTCGCCCGGCTTCGCACGGGCGCGGTTGACCAGCCCGACATAAGCGACATGGAATGTTCCCAGGAACGCTGCCGCCTGCTCGTCGGGCATGTCGTCGGGTGCTAGCACCGCGCCAACGCCTGGGGAGAGGCAATACTGCGCCAAGCCACCTGAGCCGCGGGTGAAATTGGTGCCGCCGATCACCCGCGTGCCAATGGGAAAAGGATAGTCGCGTCCTGCCGTTTCCACGATGCCGACGACCTCCTGGCCCGGAGTCACTGGCGGCGTAGGCGTGAGGAAGTAGCGGCCTTCCAGCATCATGCGGTCAGGCAGACCGATATTGGTCGCCAATACCCTGAGCAGCGCCTCTCCTGGTCCTGGAATAGGAATGTCGATATCGACCAGCTTCAAAACATCACTGGGTTTGCCGAAGGTCTCTGCGCGCCAGGCTTTCATTATCAAACTCCAATATTTCAATCATGGATGTTTCAATCATGGATGGCGTTGCTCGCTCATCCTCTCCAGAGCGAAGTCGCTCCACAGCAAATGATGCCTTTACATTTGCAATATCCGGCTGAGACGAAGAAAGTATTCCGGGTCGGGATTAAGGGTGGTGCCTTCAGAGCGCTCCAGCAATATCGCCCACGTCAGATCACGCCGCTTGGATAAGCGCTCTCTTTCGGCCCAGGCCAGCGCATCGGGTAACTCTGCCAAGGTGAGGTCAGTGCAATACACAGGCGATCCCGGCTGCATCCGCCATGAGTCTTCGAGTGTGCCTGCATCGAAGGCATCAAAACCCGTATCTTCCACCAGCGCTAATCCCACTTCACGATCTCGGTCCCGGTCTGCCGCCACAGGCAAAGCAATACGGTCGGGGCTTCCTACAGGCTTCCCCTTGTTCGCAAATGAGTCCGAAACGATGGTGTTCCACGCTTTGACGATAGGACGGCCTAACTGCTCGACGACCCACAAGCTCTCGACCTGCCCCGCATCGATGGCCTCAATCCTGTTGTCGCGCACGGGGTGGTAGTTCGAAGTGTCCATGACAACGGTGTCCTCTGGCAAGCCCGCGAACAAGGGCGCAACCTTGGAGTAGCTGGTGGGATTGATGGAGAGAATGACCACTTCAACGTCCTGCACGGCTTCGGCTGATGTAACGGCGCGCGCACCGGACTCCAGCGCATCGGCGGGGATGGTCTCTGGGCCACGCGAGTTAGCGACCTTTACGTCATGTCCGGCCTGAGCCAGTTTGCGGGCCAAGGTCTTTCCAATGTTACCGGCGCCCAAAATGCCGATCTTCAAGTTCTTTGTGTTATTCATGGTAAATCCTGCGTGTAAATCTTCCGTTTTGAATGTGAATGTCTGTTAGTGAATGTCTGTTAGTTGTGGAAGGTCACGCTCTCCTCGATAGGGGCTTTGTCGATCCGGTAGCGATTGGCGGTGGCCGTCTTGTCGGGATAGCCGAATGAGATACCGAACAGCATCTTCAGGGACGGATCGATGCCCAACAGCTCGCGAATCGTGTCGGCGTAAAAGCCGAGCATCGTCTGCGGTATGCCGCCAAGCCCGTGCGCCGTCAGCGAGAGCAAGAACGTCTGAGCGTACATTCCAATGTCGCCAGCCACTCGCACATCGTCGCCAAAGGAAGGCATGAAGAGCAACGCGGCGTGCGGCGCACCAAAAAATTCCAGATTGTATCGCGAGGCGGTGCGGCGATCTTCGGTTGCCTCGCGCGAAACACCAATCGCCTGATAGTAGGCTGCCCCCTGTGACTTGGAGCGCTCGCTGTAGACGCCGCAAAAATCGGCGGTGGAGAAGCTGAAGTCCGGTGTCATCCGACCAGCCTCGTCGTCCGCAAGGAGAGCCTTGCTGAGCGCGTGGCGTGTCGCGCCGGAGACGATGTGAACCTGCCAGGGCTGGGTGTTGCAGTTCGAGGGTGTGCGCTGTGCGTCTTCCAGAACCGAGCGGAGCACAGCGTCGGGGACAGGGTTTGGCAGGAAACTCCGGACAGAATGACGCTCACGCACAGTCTCTTTAAAAGACAAGGTTTGCGACGGCCCGTTTGCTAATTCGATCGAGCTGCTTGGTACAGGTGTTGTATTTGACATGGTGAATCCCCAAAAGGTGGTCATTCGGTAATCGAGTCGGGGGCGTTGGCCGAACGGGGATGACCTAGCCGATTCAAGGTGTCGCGAAGCTCGGCAAGGTCTTCATCACAGAGACGGCAGGCCGTCTCAATCTTTTCAGGGATCGAGCACGCTGCCTCGCGGAGTGCCTCGCCCGCTTCTGTCAGATCTATAAGAACGCGGCGTTCGTCCAGCAGGTCACGGTTGCGCGTCACCAACCCCGCGCTCTCAAGGCGCTTTAAGAGGGGCGTCAAGGTTCCGTTATCCATACCGAGTTCTTGCCCTAATTCGCCCACCGTGCGCGGGGCACCATCGTAGAGAGCGAGCATGACCAGAAACTGCGGATAGGTCAGGCCCAAAGGCTCAAGAAAGGGCCGATGAAGCCGAATGACGCGGTTCGACGCACTATAGAGGGCAAAGGAAAGCTGCCTCCCCACCTGTCGCCGTTGGTTGATGTTCGAGTTGTTATCCATTTAAAAATCCAGTCAACAACTATTATATAGCGCACTACATAATAGTTCAATACCTATAATTTACTTTTTTCTGGATCAGTCTTGCACCCCTTCCCATGCGTTGCACCAAGGCGACGGTACGAAGATTCTTCCACACTGCCCACCGTTGCCAGCGCGCACCGTGCCCCCTGAGGTTCGCGGAGGCGATCGCTGCAACTAGCGCTGGCACTTCATTCAACAAATGACCTAACTCACAGCAGCTTTTCCGGCGTAATCGGCAGGTCCCTGATGCGTTTGCCCGTGGCATGAAAAACAGCGTTGGCGATCGCCGCCGGGATGCCCACCATGCCGAGTTCGCCCATGCCCTTGACACCGAGCGGATTGACGACTTTATCCTCCTCCTCAACGAATATCGTTTCGATCTCCAAGACATCGGCATTAACCGGCACGTGATAGTGCTGCAAATTCGGATTCATAATCCGCCCGTAACGGTGGTCGATTTCAGTCGCCTCTTGCAGCGCCATACCAATGCCCCAGACAACACCGCCGATTTCCTGACTGTGCGAGGCCTTCGGATTCATAATCTTGCCGCAGGCGGTCACTTCAACGGCGCGCGTAACGCGGACAGTCCCCACATCCGGATCGACCTTCACTTCAACGAACTGCGCGCCGTGGGCCAACGTCGCATACTTCTCGCGCTCCTTTGAGGGACGCGACTCGAATGTTTCCGTGATTTCGCTCAGACCGTTACGCTTCATCACTGCGGAGATGTTGACGAAACGAGCCGGGTCGCTTTTTAGTCGCAGTTGCCCGTCGAGCATCTCGACATCGGAGGAGGCTGCCCCCTTGAGCGGAGAATTCGGTTCCTGGTTCGCGAGGGCGAGCAACTTCGTGCCGATCGCCAGAGCCGCCCCCCGCACCGCCGATCCCACGCTCGCCGTCGTCCAAGAGCCCCCCTGCGCCGGCGCTCGAGGCAACTTCGTGTCGCCGAGTGCAAATTTCACCTGCTCCAACTTCAGGCCCAGATACTCGGCAGCGATCATGGTCATCACGGTGTAGGTGCCAGGTCCGATGTCGCTGGTGGCACTTGCAACTTGCGCCGTGCCGTCCGCCCGCAGCGTGACGAGGGCGGCAGCGGGCATCTGGAAAGCGCCCCAGACCCCGGTCGCCATGCCCCAACCGACGAGCAGGCGGGAGTCGCGCATCGATCGGGGCTCGAACTTGCGATTCTTCCAACCGAATTTTTCCGCGCCCAACCGGTAGCACTCCCGCAACGCCTTACTCGAAAAAGGCTTGCCGCTCTCGGGGTCGGTTTCGGCATAGTTGATCAGCCGAAGTTCGAGCGGGTCGATCCGCAGCGCGTAGGCCAGCTCGTCCATCGCGCATTCAAGCGCGAACATACCGCTAACGGCCCCCGGTGCGCGCATCCAGGTCGGGGTGGCGAGGTCCGTGTTGGTAATCTTCAGCGGCGCGTAGAGATTCGGGCACGCGTAGACTTGGCGCGTGAAACCCGTGGTGTCGTCTGAGAACTCCTCGAGGGTCGAGGTGTTGTGCACGGCTTCATGAATCATCGCGGAGAGCTTTCCCGATCGCTCCGCACCGAGCGCGATCTTCTGAATCGTGTGCGGACGATAACCGTGGCCGGTGAACATTTGCGTGCGCGTATAGACAACCTTGACCGGGCGCTTGAGTTCGCGGGCTGCCATCGCTGTCAGCGCCGGATAATAGTTCGGGCGCAGCGACGCTCCGAAAGCCCCGCCGACGAAGGGCGAGACCACGTTCACGTTTTCCTCGGGCAGGCCGAAGCTCGAAGCCAAATGTTCGCGGACGCCATAGACCTCCTGCGTCTTGTCGAAGACCGTTAGCTTGTCGCCTTGCCAGACCGCGATCGCGGCGTGCGGCTCCATGGGGTTGTGGTGCTCGATCGGGATGCGGTACTCGGCCTCTACCTTCACGGCCGCTGTGCGCATCGCCTCTTCGGGATTACCGCGCGTCTTCCGAGGCGGCTCTTTAGCGGGGACGCGCGCGCTCGATCGCACCGCCTCAGTGTCGGTCATGTGCTGCTGTGGGTTGTAGGAGACTTTAACCAGACGTGCCGCATAACGTGCCTGCTCGTAGGTCTCGGCGACGACGAGTGCCACGGGCTGCATATTGAAGAAGATTTTGTCGGACTGCAACGCCCGAAACGACTTGTCTTCCTCCTCGGCGGCGCGGGGCGGGGACTGCTCCGTGGAAGACTTCGGACCGAGCTTCGGTGCGTTCAGGTGCGTGAAAACGCGAATTACGCCGGAGGCGCCTTCAGCCTCACCGGTGTCGATCGATTTAATCGTGCCCTTTGCTACGGTTCCCAGCACGATAAAACCGTAAGCGACATTGGGAACCTGGAATTCCGCCGCGTATTTAGCCTTGCCCGTAACTTTGGCTGCGCCGTCCACGCGGCTCATTTCTTTTCCGATGTATCTTGCCATTTCTTTTCTCCTCCCTAGTTACGTAGCGCTGCTCGTCATCGCTTTCTGCAAAGCCAGAACAATGGCGCGTTTTCCGAGTTCGACTTTATAACCGTTATGTTCAAGGGGTTTGGCATCTTTCAGAGCCGCTTCGGCAGCAGCCTCAAAAGTTTTTTCCGTCGCAGGTTTTCCCATCAGAACTCTTTCGGCTTCGGGCGAACGCCAAGGTTTATGCGCGACGCTGCCCAAAACAACGCGTGCCTGTTTGATGGTGTTGCCGTTTGTTTCTAAAGCAGCAGCCACGGCAAGCAGTGCAAAAGCATAGGAAGCCCGATCGCGAACTTTTAGGTAATAAGACTTGTTGGCGAAGTTATTCTTCGGCATTTCGATCGCGACGATCAATTCCCCATGCTGAAGATTGTTATCTTTTTCAGGCGTGTTGCCCGGCAAGCGATGAAAATCCTGGACTGGGATTGTGCGTTCTTGCCCGGAAGTGCCGCGAATCCTGACTACCGCGTCCAGCGCATAAAGCGCATTCGCCATATCGCCCGGGTAAGTCGCCACGCATTGGTCGCTGTAGCCCAAAATGGCATGAATGCGATTGAGCCCCTGAAGCGCTCCGCATCCGCTGCCCGGTTCGCGTTTGTTGCAGGGCATAGCGATGTCGTAAAAATACTGGCAACGGGTGCGCTGCATTAAATTTCCCCCGTTGGTCGCCATATTGCGAAGCTGGGCGGAGGCGCCGGCTAAAATCGCCATTGACAGCAGCGGGTAATTTTGCCGGACGAGGGGATGGTTGGCCGTGTCGGTATTTTTGGCTAAGGCGCCGATCGAAATTCCGTTCGAGGTCGATCGAATTTCCGCCAGATTCAAACCTGAGATGTCAACAAGTTCGCTGGGACGCTCGACGTATTCTTTCATCAAATCAATCAAATTTGTCCCGCCTGCGAGAAACTTTGCCGTTTGATTAGCGGAAACCGTGCCCACGGCGCTTGCCGCATCGGTGGCGCTGGAATATTTAAACGGTTGCATCGGCTTTGCCCTCCTCGTTTAATGCAGCGGCAATTTCTTCATCGCTCGCCAAATGCCAGGTATGGGCTGTTTCGCGCCCGGAATGAACTTCTCTGATTGCCGCAACTATTCCCGGATACGCGCCGCAACGGCAAATATTGCCGCTCATGCGTTCTCTGATTTCTTCATCAGAGAGTGCTACATTCTGGGCGATCGTCCCCAAATTGTCAGTGACGTGACTCGCGTCGCCGTTTTTGGCTTCCTGCAGCAGCGCCACCGCCGAACATATCTGCCCCGGAGTGCAGTAGCCGCACTGGAAGCCGTCGTGTTTGATGAACGCCGCCTGCATCGGATGAAGATTGTCGCCGTCAGCGATACCTTCGATCGTCGTCACCTCTTTCCCCTCGCAGCTAGCGGCAAGTGTCAGACAAGAAAGCACGCGGCGCCCGTCAACGATCACCGTACAAGCGCCGCACTGTCCTTGATCGCATCCTTTTTTGGTGCCGGTCAATCCAAGTGTTTCGCGCAGGGCGTCGAGCAGCGCGGTGCGCGAATCCACTTCCAGGCGTTGGGTGGAGCCGTTGATTTTCAAAAGAACCTTAACGGCGTTTTCAACTGCAGGGGCCTGGGCGAATACGGCGTCGGGCTCTGCGGCGAGCGTGGCAAAGGCCTCCTCTTTAGCCAGCAGGTGGAAGGCGAAGGTGCCGAGTAGGGCAGCCATGCTTTGCCCGAAGAATTTGCGGCGAGCAGCGCCGACAATACCGAGTTGGTCGAGCAGTGTTTCTTCGTCCGCGCTGAGCTGCGAATCGCTCTCGGTTGAACTGAAATCTTTCCGTTCTTGATTATCGTCCATGCTTCTCCTTGCAAAATTCTCAAACAATCCCTGGACAAGTGTTTGTTTTTCGCGCCGCCTCTTCTAACGCTCTGCACCCACCGCAGGCGCTTGGGCCCCTTCGATCGGGCGTCCTTTGTTCTGGAAACTCAAAAAACCGAGTCAATTAAGACGCTCGGCCCTAGGGGAACGGCTTGTTAGATTTCTCCTTCAAGCCTCATGCCTGATAGCTGAGGTTCCTGACCGTCTGAATTCCTTTGGCTACCCCAATTGTAGAGAGCGAGCACTTAGCGCCGGCTCTATCAATCGGGATGAATTTTTTAAGCAGCAAGGTTCGCCTTGATGCCCTTTTGGTTGTCAGTAGGCGAATCTCTTGCCCAATCAAAACTGAGTTGACTCTTGTATAATAATCCAGAATGCTTATAAGAAGCCGAAATTGTTTTTCATTGCTTTAGCTTAATTCTAAGAATCCTCAATGCCAAGCAATAGAACGATCGTCTAAGATTGTTGTACAATCCTACGAGAGTACAAGCGACTCTTTGGTAGACCACCGATGCGCGATATGGAGCGGCTGCGAGAAGCTGCTAGGGAGATTGCGGGTTCAACATAGTTTAGACTTCAATATTATTGAGAAGGTAACTGAATTGAGCAAAGCTGATGAAAGTTAAAGTAACAGAACAAGGTGTAGTCATTCCCAAGGATTTTCTCAAGGGAATTGAAGAGGTAGAAATTCGCAAGGAAAATAATATTATTTTTGTGAGCGTAACTAATCAGACATATCCAATTTTTGAGATAGGATGAACCCGGTAAACTGCGGGGTAGCGTGCTTTAGTGCTGAAGTGTTAAGAGATGTTGAAGAGTAATCCACTAAAGCAGTATAGAGTGAGATACTACGAGAAAATAATAACTGAGGGTAAACATCTCCCATATAAATGAGCGCCTGGCTCATCTATATGGAATGATGGCTGAGGAAATGAAAATTTTTATAGAAGATTAAAGGCTATGGAAAGTTTTGAAAAAAATGGAATATGGTTTCTTCCCGGAAGTCCAGATAGACAAATAACTGGTACATTAGTATTTTCACCCGATCAGGGACCCAGACTAAATTTAGTTGGAGAATTGAGAGAACTTGATCTCCAAGAAAAATTAGAAAGCGATATTAAATATCCTATTGTACATGGTTATCTAATAGATGACTCCGGCAGTTTTGAAGAAGTAACGCTTTGTAATTCTTACCTAAAAAATGAATTTAAAACTGGATATCCCACCAGTGAATTATATCCTGAGTTCATATTAAAAGGTTATCATTTTTCATCTTTTTTAAATGAAATCGAATTTCAACACATAATTGTTCAATACGATTACTTAGAAAAATGGGTGAATTTGCCCAATATTGAAATTGGTTGTATTCCGCATCATAACCAAGCAGATACTTACCAAGGAATCATTCTTAACCAAAAAGTTAATGAACCAATTGAGATAGGCAAAATAAATGATTGCTCTATTACTATTATTGATATACCTTTTTTAAACCCACAATATGTTCAGTCAATAAATCTATTTGCAACTTTGGGACGGCAATGGGATAGAAGTGAAATTTGCATAAAAGAACAAAAAAAGATTCTAATTAAACCTGACAGCCCTAAAAATTTAAAGTTTTTTTTAGATATTGTGGATTTAATACAGGAGTTTTTAACTTTTGGTTGTGGACAAATTATTCTACCATTTAAAATTGAAACAACCATTATTGCTAACAATCAAGAATTTGAAACTCAGCTTTTTAATGGAGAGTCGAGGGTAATTCAAACTGAAAGACAAAGGGCGTTTCCGATTAATATTTTCTATAAAGTTACTTCTCCTTTGATTAATAAAGTATCTTTTAATGCTAGTTTAATTTTGTTCAAATTTACAGACATTAGAGAAAGCTCAGCAACAGTTTTAAATAATTGGCAAAATATTAGAGAAAAAATATCATCAATTATTGAAATCTACTTGGGGTTATACTATATTCCTGTTCGCTATAAGAATGACTTATTTTTGGATCTAGCTCAAGCAATTGAAGGGTTTCATAGAATTTATTGTGAAGGAAATTATTGTGATAATGACACATTCAAAAAAATTGAAGAAAAGCTAAAAGAGACATTTTATTCAGAACTAAAAAAATATGATATTGATGAAGCTTATTATGACTCTTTACTAAGTAAAACAGAATATTGGAATGAATACTCTTTAAAAGAAAGGCTAGAAGATTTTTTGGATGATGGAAGTATATTATGGAAAATATATTTTTTAAAATTGACACTAGAATCAATGTCATGTAGTTTATTGCGTTATGCTAGTTTATTGCGTTATGCTTATTTTCACTTAATATACTATTCGGAAAATAATTTTTCTAGTTGCTTACCTGATAATTTTTTTATATCAAATAATGACAAAGAAAATTTCATCAAACAAGTTAGAGAAACAAGAGGTTTTTTAACTCATCCTAGTTCTGATTCAAAGTCGAAGAAAAAAAGTAAACATATAGTATCTGGTAAGGAATTAGAAAATTTAATACGTAAGCTCAAAATCATTCTGGACATTTGTTTACTAAAATCACTAGGACTTGATTCATCAAAGATTAAGGCGTTGACTCGTTCACGCCATCTCCTCTGATAAATCACCCATATTTAACCAAGGTGGGCAAATAATGCCCACCCTAATTCCTACTTCCCTACCGTGAAATACTCATTCTTAGCATACACGCTAATAATGCAGTCGCCGACTTCAAAAAACATCCCCTCTTGCTCATCTTTAGAAAATTGCAAGTTGCCGTATTTAGAATTAATTTCCTCAGCAGTCGCCGCTTTTGCCTCCATTTCATCCGGGATAAGTCCGGTAGAACCGATATAGAAAACCAGCGGTGAAACTTTTTCCCTGTACACTTTTTCAGTATAAGCTTCCAGTCGCTCGTTTGCATTAGCTAAAGCAGCGACAAACTCCTCTCGCTTGACATCTTCTTCCTGCCATTTCGCTTGCAAAAGGCGCAGCAAACTATCTGCACCCACTTTGGCTAAAGTAGCGCTAACAATTCCGTTATCCTCCAACCCCAAAAACTCATCGAAAATCAGTTTCATCAAGTCGTCAACTTTGGTAATTTTTGTGCGGGATGACAGCGTTTTGTGTGCGAAGACAACGGGCTCGTCTAACGTGATGTCAAATGTCGGTTTTGCTAGCTTTTCGCCCGTGTTTTTGTGGTAAACTTCATAAAGGCGATCGAGAAATTTGTTGGCCGAGTGCAATTTGCCGAAGTTGAGGATGTTTTTGCTGCCGATGTCGATTTTGTAGCTGACTCGCGAATCTACTGAACCGTTGGCGATCGCACTTTTTAAATCTGTGTATTCCGTCGTCGTCGGAAAGTTGATGTAAAGGTTTTTTGACAGATAATGCTGTTTCAACTCTTCCAATTGTTCCGCAGTGTACGCCTCAGATTCCTCCTTCAAATGAGCCGAGAGAATGCTAGAGAGAATTTTGATTTCTGCGAGTTCCTCAAACACTCCGTCAAGGCTGCCGTAACGCCCGTCAAAAGGCACGAGGGGCAAAATATCTAACTTTATATCGTACTCTGAACGGAAATCAAATTCTTGCACGGGCGAACCGTCTTTTTCTAGGACACCGCATTTTTTGAGCAAATCAAACACTGGTTTGCTGCTGATTTTGGTTCGCAGCGACTTAATATTAACTTCGCCGTCGCTGACAATGGTATAATTGTTGAAAGTATTGAGGTCTGTAACTAGAATTCCCGCCACTTCTGCGATTAAAGTTCCATCCTCAACTTTTACCAGCTTAGCTTTTCGGGTAATCAGCATATTGATGGTAGCGGTATTTTGATTGATGGCAAAGGAACCCATTTGCACGTATTCGCCACCATCTAAGAATTCAGTTTTCAGCCAAGGCTTGACAAGGTTGCCGTTTTCGTCTCGCTTTCCCTCAATTCGCTTCAAACCTTTTCGCTGATAATTTTCTTGCAAGTGTTTCAAGTTAATGATGATGCTGTTGCTGTTTTCCTCCAATATCTCGATCAACTCCAGCAGGGAAATTTTCTCGCTGACTTTTACCCGATCGCCAATTTCATGATTTTTCAACACCTCAGGCGCAAAAACAGCCTGTTCCAAATCTTCCGTAAACTCCGCTATTTGGGCATTTGTCAAAGCTTTCGCGTGTTTTTCGGTCAAAGTAGCGTCGAAGGTGCTCGCCAGCGCATACTTAGCCGTATTTAAATTGCCGTCAGCCAGGTTAGCTTTCGCAAAAGCAAACACCGACTCATCAGTTTGAGCAACAGGAACATCTAGTTTGTCATACTCATCTTTGGCGATTTTCTGATATTTGTAAAACAGTCCCCGATCCTCTGCTTTCAGCCCGCAGATTTTCAGAGTGCTCGATGAACCGTTGATTTTCTTGCCGCTTTTGGAAACAAAAACTTGATAATCGTATTCCTTAATTAACGGTTCTTCCAGCGCAGGTGCAACGGAACTGCCTAAAAGTTTTGTGCTGTCGTAAAGAGCATCGTAAACCATTTTAACTTCGCCAGCGCGGATGCAATTTCCCGATAATGTATTGGCGATTTTGGAGAGAAGTTTGAAGTCAGCAGAGGCATAGGATATCGTGTTGGCAAACACATCCATGTCTTTTAGTTCTTCGCAAATTTCACCTAGCTTTGCAGCTTCCGAATTGGCACTTGGGTCATTTGCATAGCCGTCTGTGTGCAAATTGATCGCTGTCATTTCTCCCGCTTTCACCAGAGATTTAGCGAGTTGCATCGACTGCGATATGCAGGTACAGCCAGCCGTGTGAATTTTTTGAATTTCTTTGATGTATGGAGAGTCAAGCTTCAGCACTTCTTGAATGGGAATTCGCTGGAAGTGACAAATTACGTCCCCCTTGTCAGCATAGGAAATCAGGCTGACAATTAGCTGGTAATTGTTGTATTCGTCTAAGGTCAAAAGCTTGATTAGGGTTTCTTTCAGCGGTTTTAAGTCATAATACATTGAGCCGGAACGGTCGATGATGATGATGCTGTGAGCGACGGATTTTTCTGGGATATCGCCGGGCTTTCTTTCTAAATTAACGCGATCGACTAGATAGAATGCCTTGGCGTTTCCGGCAAAATTGTAGAGGGTAAACTTGGTGCGAGTATTGGAGGCTGCTTGGCTGCTGGAACTTTTGGCTTGAGATGATTGTTTCGCTTGCCGTGCCATAGTTTTCACCTATGTTGATTTTTTCCTCAACTCCATCATTACACGCGCTTCTGTGGATGTCAAGGCCTGTGTGGAAAATTATCTGCGAGGCTGAATAAACATTAATATTTAGCGCTGCGGTGCCAGGGAAAACTGCGGCGCTAGGCTAAAGGTGGGCTTTTTTGGTAAAAGTAGTGGATCTGCGTAAGTCGTTTAGTAAATATTTAGTCATATCAAATCCGTTAGCATCGGAATAGTAAATTCGAGTTCACTGTTGACGGTTGACTGTTCACGGCGTCAACAGTCAACCGTCAACAGTCAACCGTCAACATCATTCCGGTGTAACCGGAAATGATATCAATCATGGTTTATTTAGAAAATCCGCTGCTCAAACTTTATCTAAATCTGATCGGATGGGTGGCGTTGGGATTTTTTCTCGGTCGCCAGCTACCGAGAAGCTATTCTACATATTTAGCCAAGTTTCTTTTCTTCATCGGCACGCCATTAAGCATTGTTGCTTTTATCCGCAGCGCCAATTTGTCGGGTCCTATTTGGATAGCGCCGCTGATAGCTTGGGCGGCAATTCTAGCAGGTGCAGGAATCGCTGGGATTTTGATAAATTTCGGTGTGGGCGAGGAACGTTTCAAGACTCTTAATGCGATCGCCCAAAATAGCCCGCAACACACCAGCGCTTGGAGTTTGCCCACTCAAGGCAGCTTCTTATTGGCAACGATGGTGGGTAATACGGGTTTTTTAGGCATTCCCGTCACCTTGTCCTTATTAGGCTCCGAACACTTTGCCTGGGCGTTGTTTTACGACTTGCTAGGCACTACGATGGGAATCAATATACTGGGAGTTGCTATTGCTTCTCACTGCGGTAAAAGCGTGAGCCCTCAGAGTTGGTTAAGTCCCCTGCGGGCAATTTTTCAGAATCCGGCATTGTGGGCTTTGGGTATAGGGTTTGTCTCGCGCCGCTTGCCGCTGTCGCCACAAATCGCACAATTGTTAACCACAGGCGCTTGGATTGTCATTACTTTAGCTTTAATTACGATCGGGATGCAGTTGAGCAAGTTGAATTCCTTGCACAACCTCAAACAAGTTTTGGCAAGTCTTGCGATTAAGATGCTGTTAGTTCCCTTGGTAATTGGCACGGGATTAACGTTTTTGGGTATCGCGGGCGCGCCGCGACTTGTGCTAGTGCTGCAAATGGCGATGCCTCCTGCTTTTGGTACTACATTGTTGGCCGAAGCTTTCAATCTCGATCGCGAATTAGCCGTAACTGCGATCGGCATCGGCTGCGTTAGTTTATTATTCACTATTCCCCTATGGATCAGGCTATTTAATTTTTAACAAAAATAATAATTGCTCATTTTAAAACGCTGCTTAATTCAGTGATCTGGATCACAAATATTGAGCTCTCTATGTTATATTGATTAAAAATAACACTCAGGGGGCTTGGAAATCGTAGGGGCTTCTGCTAGGAAAATAAGCCGCAGATAACGTGAATAACAAGAGTATGCCAAGTAGAAATTTCACATTGACAGGTTATCAAACTCTCGATCGCCTTTACTCAGGAACTCGCACCCTAGTTTATCGAGCTTTCCGCACTGCAGACAAACAGCTTGTAGCCATCAAAGTCTTGCGGAGTAAGCATCCCAGCTTCAGCGAACTGGTACAATTTCGCAATCAGTACACGATCGCCAAAAACCTCAACTTGCCCGGTATCGTCGAAACCTACAGTTTGGAACCCTACCAAAACAGCTATGCGCTGGTAATGGAAGACTTTGGGGGAATTCCTCTGAATGAATGGATGGAACAACGGGAAACTGCACCGACTCTGAGCGAGTTTTTGCAAATGGCGATCGACCTGAGTGATACATTAGATATACTCTACCGCCACCGCATCATTCACAAAGACATTAAACCCGCCAATATTTTAATTAATCCGCATACAAAACACGTCAAACTCATTGACTTTAGTATTGCATCCTTGCTGCCCAGGGAAACTCAAACCCTGAAGAATCCTAACGTGCTCGAAGGCACACTCGGCTATTTGTCTCCCGAACAAACGGGAAGGATGAATCGGGGGATTGACTACCGAACAGACTTTTACTCTTTGGGGGTGACTTTTTACGGATTGCTGGCGGGACAATTGCCATTTCAAGCCAACGATGCGATGGAATTGGTACACTGTCATATTGCCAAGCAACCGCCATCACTGCATGAAATCAATCCCGAAATCCCGCCCGTACTCTCGGAGATTGTCAGCAAATTAATGGCAAAGAATGCCGAAGACCGCTATCAGAGTGCCTTGGGACTGAAATTCGATTTAGAATTTTGTTTGCAGCAACTGGAAGAAAAGGGTAGGATAGAGAGTTTTACGATCGCGCAGAGGGATGTGGGCGATCGCTTCCTCATACCCGAAAAACTCTACGGTCGCGAAACCGAAGTTGCCGAATTACTGGCAGCATTCGATCGAGTAGCAGTTTTTTCCCAGCAGCTATCAGAACAGGGTGGAGGCTGTGAATTAATGTTAGTCGCGGGTTTTTCTGGGATTGGGAAAACTGCAATTGTTAATGAAGTTCACAAACCAATTGCCCGCCAGCGCGGCTATTTCATCAAAGGCAAATTCGACCAATTTAACCGCCACATTCCCTTCTCAGCTTTTGTCCAAGCATTCCGAGATTTAATGGGACAATTGTTGAGCGCAACCGACCAGCAGTTGAAAAATTGGCAAACTCAAATATTGCAAGCAGTGGGCGATAACGGACAAGTTATTATTGAAGTAATCCCAGAACTAGAAAGAATTATTGGGCCACAACCGCCCCCACTAGAATTATCAGGAACGGCGGCCCAAAATCGGTTTAATTTGCTGTTTCAAAATTTTATTTACGTGTTCACCAAACCAGAACATCCCCTGGTGATGTTTTTGGATGACTTGCAGTGGGCTGATTCCGCCTCGCTGCGGTTAATGCAACTGCTGGTTGCCGAGTCAGCAACCGGCTATTTATTAGTAATTGGTGCCTACCGAGATAATGAAGTATTTGCAGCACATCCGTTGATGCTGACACTGGATGCAATGGTAAAAGCTGGGGCGACGGTGAATACTCTGACGCTGGAACCGTTGAGTTCAGAAAGTCTAAATCATTTGGTTGCTGGTACGCTCAATTGCGATCCATATTGGGCAAGACCTTTGGCTGATTTGGTTGCACAAAAAACCCAAGGAAATCCCTTTTTTGCAACGCAGTTTCTCAAAGCACTGCATCAGGATGGGCTGATTGAGTTTGACCGGGTTGCTGGTTATTGGCAGTGCGATATTGTGCGAGTTCGGGAGGCAGCGCTGACGGATGATGTGGTCGAGTTTATGGCGTTACAGTTGCAAAAATTGCCGCCAGGGACTCAGAATGTGTTGAAGTTGGCTGCTTGTGTGGGGAATCAGTTTGATTTGGGGACTTTGGCAGTTGTATCCCAGCAATTGGAAACGGAAACGGCCGCAGATTTGTGGAAGGCTTTGCAAGAGGGGTTAATCCTGCCTGAAAGTGAAATCTACAAGTTTTATATGGGGCGAGAAAGACGGGAGGAAACCGAAAATTCCGAGGTGGTGAATTACAAGTTTTTGCACGATCGCGTTCAGCAAGCTGCCTATTCTTTAATTCCCGAACAAGAGCGATCCCGTGCTCACTATCAGATCGGACAATTGCTGAGCCAGCAAATTTCACCCGCAGCTATAGAAGAGCAAATTTTTTCAGTTGTCAATCAGTTGAATTATGGTATTGCGCTGATTGAAGACCAAACAGAACGCGATGGTTTGGCACAACTCAACCTCATAGCTTGCCGCAAAGCCAGAGCCGCTACTGCTTATCAAGCTGCTCGCGAGTATGCTGCGATCGGGCTAAATTTGCTGGGAGAGAGCGCTTGGCAACGACAGTACGAGATGACCTTGAACTTGCACGACATAGCAGCAGAAGTGGCTTCCCTCTGTGGCGAATTTGACCAGATGGATCGGTTGATTGACAGTGTGATTCATCATACCAGAACTCCCCTAGAGCGAGTGAGCGTTTACATCGTCAAAATTCACGCATTATCGTCCCAGAACAAGTTTTTAGAAGCAATTGCTATCGGTTTGTTGAGTCTCAAAGAATTAGGAGTAGAATTGCCCGATCGCCCTACATTAGAAGATATTCAGCAAGCAGTGCAGGAAATTAATTGCTCGATCGGCGATCGACCCATTGAAGAGTTATTCGATCTGCCAGCGATGGTGGATACCCAAAAGCTGGCCGCGATGCAAGTGGCGGCAAGTATGGCGGCAGCTTGTTATCTGGTTGGTTCGTCTTTGTTGGCGCTGGTGACAGCCTTACAGGTAAATTTATCTATCCAATATGGCAACAGTTGTGGTTCAGCTTATAGCTATAGTTGTTATGGCAATTTTCTCAACAACTTTCTACAAGATGCGACGGTAGCCGATCGGTTTTGCCGATTAGCTTATCGTCTTGGCAGTAGCGCGGAGGCCAAAAATATTCGTTCTGCAGCTTTTGCTATGATCGGACTCTGTTTGTACCATCGCAAATCGCATTTGCGGGAGACCCTCCCCATTATTCAAGCAGGCTATCAAGCCGGATTAGAAACAGGCAATCTAGAGTTTGTCGGGCATAATGGGCATGGATTTTGTCTAAATTCCTACTGGTGCGGTCAACCTTTGGCAGAACTTGAGCCCCAAATTCGGGCATACCGCCAGCAATTACTCGACCTCAACCAACTAGCGACGGCAAATTATTGTTCGATTTATTGGGAAACAACGCTGTTTTTATTGGGTAATCCAAACAAGTTTGAGATTTCCTTTGAAGAGGAACGCTATGAGGAGAAGCTGGTTTCTCAGTCGCTGGCCACTAACGATTTGTACCGACTCTGCAGCTTCTATCTGTACAGGGCGACGTTGAGATTCCTGCTGGGAGACATTGCTGGGGCCTCCGTCGATGTCGATCGAGCAAGACAGTATATAGCGGGAAGTGGAGGAACTACTTCCGAAGCTGGTTTATATTTCTATGACTCACTCATAGCCCTTGCCACTCCTGAGTCCGAGACTGAGTTAGAAACGCAGCGGCAACGAGTTCAGGAAAATCAAAGGAAGTTGCAGCATTGGGCACAACACGCCCCCATGAATTATTTGCATAAGTGGCAGTTGGTAGAAGCAGAGAAATACCGAGTTGCCAGACAGAGGGCAGAAGCTATTGAAATGTACGATCGCGCCATTTCTGGAGCGCAAGAAAACAAATACATCCAAGAAGAAGCCCTCGCTAACGAATTAGCAGCTAAATTCTACCTCGACTGGGGCAAAGAAAAAGTGGCGCAAGCTTATATGCAAGAAGCCTACTATTGTTATGCTAGCTGGGGTGCCCAAGTCAAAATCGATGACTTAGAAAAACGCTATCCCCAACTTCTTGCTTCCATTTTGCAGGCAATAGAAAATCGTTTTGGAATCAGCGAAACTCGCCTCCCCACAATCAATAAATCATCAGTTTTACATCCAAATTTCCAAACAAGTCTATCTAGCAGCAACAATATTTACGAAGCCCTCGATTTTGCGACTATTCTCAAAGCCTCCCAAACTCTATCGAGTGAAATTCAATTAGAAAAATTACTGGCTGCACTGATGTGTGTGGTGATGGAAAATGCCGGGGCAAAAAAAGCTGTTCTGCTGTTGCTTAAGGATGAGAATCTCGCGATCGAAGCTGTGGCCTCCTTCCATCGAGATGCCATCTCAATATCTGTACCGCTGTCAGGCAGCGACGAGGTTCCCGCTGCTGTGGTCAACTATGTTAAGCGGACTTGGGAAACTGTGGTTTTGGATAATGCAGCAGTACAAAGCGATTTTATTGCCGATCCGTATTTAATGCAGGAAAAGCCCAAAAGTGTGCTGTGCGCGCCAATTTTAAATCAGGGTAAATTAATCGGCTTGCTCTATCTAGAAAATAACTTGACAATTGGTGCATTTACACAAGATCGCACTGAAGTCATCCAACTTTTGTGCGCCCAAGCGGCTATCTCTATAGAAAATGCCCGCTTGTACCAACAATCTCAAGCTTATGCACAAGAATTAGAGCGATCGCTCCTCGCTCTGCAGCAAGCACAGTTACAGATCGTGCAAAGCGAAAAAATGTCCACCTTGGGCAATTTAGTAGCGGGAGTTGCCCACGAAATTAATAATCCTGTCGGCTTTATTAGCGGCAATATTGAGGAAGCAACCACCACGATCAAAGATCTGATTTCCCACTTAAAATTATATCAAGAAAAACTGCCAAATCCAGGGGAGGAAATTGAAGAAGATGCAGAGAATATTGATTTAGAGTATGCCTTAGAAGATTTGCCAAAGATGCTGTTGTCGATGAAAGTGGGGTGCGATCGCATTCGCGGCATTAGCACCAGCCTCCGCACCTTCTCCAGAGCCGATAAAGACTACAAAGTTCGCTTTAATATCCATGAGGGCATTGACAGCACCATCTTAATTTTGAAACACCGGCTGAAAGCCAACGAACACCATCCCGCGATCGAAGTCGTCACAGACTACGGCAATCTCCCGGAAATCGAATGCTTTCCCGGCCAACTGAACCAAGTCTTTATGAACCTGCTTGCTAACGCGATCGATGCCCTAGAAGAATCAAACCAAGGACGCAGTTTCGAGGCAATTAAAGCAAATCCACACTGTATCACAGTTCGTACCAGTCTGTCGGGCGATCGGCACATCAAAATTCAGATTGCTGATAACGGTGCAGGCATGACTGAAGCCGTGAAAGAGCGGATTTTTGACCATCTGTTCACAACGAAGGCAGTAGGAAAAGGTACCGGGTTAGGATTGGCGATCGCCCGCCAGATAGTAGTCGAAACCCACGGCGGAACAATTCATGTCAATTCTACCTTGGGGCAAGGAACGGAATTTGAGATAGTGTTACCGGTTGACGGATAAAAGTTGACTGTTGACTGTTGACTGTTGACTGTTGACTGTTGACTGTTGACTGATGACGGTTGACGGTTGACTGCTGACTGCTGACTGCTGACTGCTGACTAATAACTAATGACTAATAACTAATGACTAATAACTAATGACTAATGACTAATAACTAATAACTAATAACTAATAACTAATAACTAATAACTAATAACTAATGACTAATGACTAATAACTAATGACTAATGACTAATGACTAATAACTAAATTGATATGACAGATGACTATCATGATTTGGATCTGGCCTACAGTTGCATTCTTTTTTAAATTTGGTATCTGAAGTAAAAGTTTGAGGAGGAGCAAGAAGGAAAAAGGTTATTCATTTTTCCTTCTTCATCATTTCGTTTGTCTAGTTTGAGTTCCTTGAGTCCGATCGACTAATTTGTATTTGAAAAAATCCATAATAACTAAATTAGATTGCCGATCGGGCATTATACCAGCCCCGATCGCCACTCCGGACAGGGGCAAAACGAAGCGCGCCCAAGACCAGATTACCAAAATCTCAACTATGCTAACCTAGGCAAGCAGCAATCCCTTGTCACAAAGGTGATTAACATAATTCCAAACAATTTATTTTATAGAGGACCGGTGTATTCCCTATGGCAAACCCGATCGGCACAGACAACAACGACTTTATTCTAGGAACTCCCCTGAGCGATCGAATTCGCGCCTTAGATGGCGATGACACGCTCCTGGGTGCGGGAGCAGATGACACCCTAGAGGGCGACGCCGGCAACGACCAGCTTCTTGGAGCTGACGGAGCAGATTCGCTGGTTGGCGGTGAAGGAAATGACGAACTCATTGGCAACCAAGGCCGCGATTTTGCTCTCGGCGGGAACGGCGACGACTCGATCCGCGGCGGTTTGGGCAACGACATCCTCGAAGGCAACGACGGGATAGACAGCGTGTTGGGAGACGCTGGGGACGACTTAGTTTTTGGCAACGCAGGCTCGGATGTGATTGCCGGCGGTACTGGCAACGACACGCTCACAGGGGCTGACGGCGACGATTCCGTGTTCGGGAATGCTGATGACGACTTTCTCTACGGGGATTTGGGGAACGATTCTCTCAACGGCGGCAGCGGCAGGGATCAAATGTTGGGCGGTGGCGGCAACGATTATTTGACCGCCGAGGAGGGCGACGACACTTTGTACGGCAATGCCGACAACGATTCGCTCTTCGGAGACGCAGGTAATGACCAGATATTCGGCGGCAAGGCTAACGATACAGCTTTTGGCGGCAGCGGTTCCGATACCCTTCGCGGCGATGAAGGCGACGACTCGGTACTGGGAGATGAAGGTAATGACTTCCTGTTTGGCGGCAAAGCTAATGATGGTCTCGACGGTGGTCTTGGCGATGATTCCTTGGCCGGAGGTATCGGCGACGATACAATTTTGGGCAGTTTCGGCAATGACAATTTATTTGGGGCAGAGGGTAATGATTCTCTGATCGGAGGCGAGGGCTCGGATACTCTGACGGGCGGCAGCGGCAGCGATGTCTTTGGATTGGGATCCGGACCTGGCAGTGTGGCTTTAATTACTGATTACAATGACACAGAGGATTTCTTTGGACTGCCGAGCAATTTATCTTTCGCTCAACTGGTAGTTAGCCAAGGTAACGGTGCAAATGTCAGGGATACAGTAATTACGATCGACGGCAAGCTTTTAGCAATTTTGACCGACACTCCGGCGGCGCTGATCGATCCCACTGATTTTATCAGTGTGACTGGGACGGGTACCCCCAGACCAACTACGACTACAGTTACAACCACAGTTACAACTACAACTAGAGCTCTGACTCCGACTCCAACTCCGGCTCCAACTCCGGCTCCAACTCCGGCTCCAACTCCGACTCCAACTCCGACTCCGACTCCAACTCCGACTCCAACTCCGACTCCAACTCCGACTCCAACTCCGACTCCGACTCCGACTCCAACTCCGACTCCGACTCCAACTCCGACTCCAACTCCG